>NZ_JBHZGM010000025.1:0-80589 GCF_043392685.1 Metapseudomonas phytobenefica
GTCCTGGAGGGGGTGAACAACCGCATCAAGGTGATCAAACGCATGGCCTATGGCTTTCGGGACTCGGCCTACTTTTTCCTGAAAATCAAGGCCGCCTTCCCCGGGAAAGCGCGATGAACCTTAAAAACGGCCTCAGAATGCTCATTTACAACTCGTAAACTCCGCTTCTTCGGCCGTTTTTGCCTTGTCTCGGCTGCCTCGCCTACGTTCTTCAACAACCTGTTAGGTTGCTATCGATGGCGCAGCCTAGCACGACTGCTGAAACATGCGGTTGCATTTGCTGGGCAAGCTGTTCGGTCACCGAGTTTCTTGTCAGATTTTTCTGACTCGTAAGACAATTTTTCTTTGTCAGAGGCAGGCTTTTCGTTAATATCTGACCTCCGAGTCAGGTAATTCCCGCCGACTATTCTTTCTGCGGTCCTTCCCCAAAAAGGACCGACAACCGTTTATTGCACAAAAATTGGGTCCGGCTTCGGCCGGCCCAGGAGAAACGGGCATGTCCACTCCTGAACTATCCCGCCGCGCCTTCCTGCAAGGCAGCGTTGTCGCCGGCATCGGCATCACCCTCGCGCCGCTCGGCAGCAAGGCCTTCGCCGCGCTGTTCGAAGAACAGGTCACCCGTGGCCCCGAGTCCTGGCACACCGCTGGTGGCCAGGCCCGTGGGCGGATCGATGGGGTCAGCAAGGTCTGTGGCGGCAAGGTGTTCGCCCGCGACATCCGCGCCAGGGACATGCCCGGCTGGCCGCAGCGGCAGGGCCATGCACTGCTGATCAAGGCCACCCGCGCCGACCACCTGTACCAGGGCCTCGACCTGTCGATGCTGGGGGATGAGCTCAAGCCCGACCGCGTGGTGACCGCCGCGGACCTGGCGCGGGATGGCATCGCCTTCCCCGAAGGCCACAGTCCGGACCCCTTCCTGCCGGAAGGCCAGGTGCCCATGTTCATCGGCCACCCGGTGGCGCTGCTGATCTGGAAGGACTTCGACCGCTATCGCCGCGCCAGGAACATCCTCAAGTTCAACGAGAAGGTGGTGCGCTACGGTGCCCAGGCCCCGCTGTTCCAGCGCGACCCCTACGGCAGCTTCCGCTTCGTCCGCGTGGGCGGCGCCACGCCGTTCGAGCCGGACACCTTCTCCAGCCTCAAGGACAGCATGCTGTTCCCGCTGATCCGCGAGCGCAAACCCACCTGGGGGGCTGGCAACCCGATGGGCGACCTGACCGCCCAGGGCATCTACCACGCCGAGCAGATGCAGTCGAAGCTGGCCAATCCGCCGGAAGGCTGGCTGATCTTCGACGAGCGCTTCAAGACCCAATCCATCGAGCCGGCCGCCCTGGAAGCGGACAACGGCAACGGCTGGTACGACGCGGCCACCGGCACCCTGCATTTTGTCGTGGCCACCCAGTGCCCCTTCGAAGTGGCTGAGCAGACCGCGCACATGCTGGCGCCGTCGCGCTTCAAGGTCACCAGGCTGAACATGCACCCCGGCTACACCGTGGGGTACGGCTCCAAGGACAACAACATCTTCGTCTTCTACGCCGCCCTGGCCGCCATGTACGGCGACGGCGTGCCGGTGCGCCTGGCCAATGACCGCTACGAGCAGTTCCAGAGCGGCATCAAGCGTCACGCCTTCGACATGCACTACCAGCTGGCGGTGAAGAAGGACGACCTGTCGTTCCAGATCTTCCGTGCCCACATGGACGTCGACGGCGGCGGCCGCATCAACTACAGCCCCTCGGTAGCCGCCGTGGGGGCTACCGCCGCGCAGTCCATCTACTACCTGCCGCAGAGCGACCTGGCCGCGACCGCCTACCACTCCCGTGGCGTCGAGGCCGGCTCCATGCGCGGTTACGGCACCCTGCAGACCATGGCCGCCACCGAGATGATGGTGGACGAGGTGGCCCAGCGCCTGGGCGTCGACCCCATCGAGCTGCGCAAGAAGAACGTCTTCAAGTCCGGCATGAAGAACACCCAGGGCGCCATTCCCGCCGGAGCCTTGCGTCTGGAGGAGATCCTCGACAAGGCCGCGCAGCACGAGATCTGGAAGAACCGCGAGGCACGCAAGCGCGAGGAAGAGGCGAAGGACCCGGACAACTACTACGGCGTGGGCTTCGCCATCTGCCAGAAGGACTTCGGCACCGGCTCCGAAGCGCCGATGGCGAGCCTCGAGTTCACTGCCGATGGCCGCGTGATGCTGCGCCAGATCGCCATCGACATGGGCACTGGCATGGCCACTTCCCAGGCCCTGCTGGTGGCCGACTACCTGGGCCGCCCGGCCCACGAGATCCGCACCGGCGTTACCGAATGGGCCGAACTGGCCCTGACCACCAGTGGCAACCCCTATCTGATCAGCCAGGCCGAGCAGGACGCCGCGCTGCAGAACCCGCGTTGGGTCGGCAAGCTGGCATCGCCGTCCTCGGCGACCAACTCGGCCTACTACTCCGGCCACGGCACCCGCGAGGCGGCGCGCATCCTCTTCAACCACGGCCTGTGGCCGGCGGCGCTGGCCATCTGGGGGCGCGGCGAGTTCGGCGGTCTGGCCAACCCTTACGTGGTGCGCCGCGAAGACGCCCACTGGGTGGAAGGCAAGCTCACCGCCAACGGTCTGCCGCCGATTCCCTTCGAGCTGCTGGCGCACAAGGCCCATGAACTGGGCCTGGTCACCGGCGCCAGCGTCCACGGGTTCAACCGCTGGGCCTGGGCCGAGGGCGAGTTCGAAATCGACGGCAAGCGCGACACCTTCCCGCTGGACGCTATCGCCGTGAAGTACGGCGACGGCGCGCCCCCGGAGAAGAAGGCGAAGATGACCAGCCACGGCTTCCACCTGCTGGACCGCACTGCCATCAGCTACCCGCCGACCCAGCTGAACAACGCCATGGTCACCTACTACAGCCCGGTCGCCACCCTGGTCGAGGTGAAGGTGAACAAGGGCAGCGGCGAGGCGCGGGTGATCAACCATCACTCCTGGCTGGAGTGCGGCCGCGTCATCGTCCCGGAACTCGTGCGCGGCCAGCTCGAAGGCGGCATCGCCATGGGCATCGGCCACGCGCTGCTGGAAGAAATGCCGCTGTACGAGGGCGGTCCCGGCGAAGGCACCTGGAACTTCAACCGCTACCAGTTGCCCCGCGCCAAGGATTGCGCGGTGTGGAGCCAGAGCGCCGAAATCCTTCCGCCGCTGTCGCCCAGCGACCCGGCCAAGGGCATTGCCGAAGTGGTGATGATCCCCGTGGTTGGCGCCATCGTGAACGCCGTGGCCCATGCCACCGGCAAGCGCCTGCGCGACCTTCCCCTGACCCCGGCCCGCATCAAGGAGGCCCTCCATGGCTAAGCGCGCCCTCAGCATGACCATCAACGGCCAGGCCGTCGGTCCCTTCACCGTGGACGACGACCTGATGATGATCGAGTTCCTCCACGAATACCTGAACCTCACCGGCTCGCGCTTCGGCTGCGGCCAGGGCGTCTGCCATGCCTGCGTGGCGATCCTCGACAAGCCCGACGGCACCAGTGAGGAAATCCGCACCTGCATCACCGGCGCGCACTTCTTCGACGGCAAGAAGGTGCGCACCGTCGAAGGCCACGCCAGGCGCGATGACAAGGGCGAAGTGACCGGGCTGAACCCGATCCAGCAGAAGTTCATCGACCAGTTCGCCTTCCAGTGCAGCTACTGCACCCCCGGCTACGTCAACGCCGCCACCGTGCTGGTGGAAAAGCTCCAGCGCCAGCCGGTCAGGCGCAGCGAACTGGAAGGGGAGATCGAGCGCGCGCTGGGCAACCACATCTGCCGCTGTACCGGCTATGTCCGCTACTACAACGCCGCGCGCGAAGTGGTGGAAGACCTCGGCCTGGTCAGGGAGGGTTGAGGATGCGCGCGCTTATCCTCGCGGCCCTGCTGCTGCCCCTGGCCGCCCAGGCCGCTGAACAACCGGCGGACAAGGCGCTGATCGAGCGCGGCAAGTACCTGGCCCGCGCCGCCGACTGCGTGGCCTGCCACAGCGTCGAAGGCGGCGCCGAGTACGCCGGTGGCCTGCCGCTGGTATCGCCGTTCGGCACCATCTACGGCACCAACATCACCCCGGACAAGGAGCACGGCATCGGCGACTACAGCGCCGACGACTTCTTCAAGGCGGTGACCCAGGGCGAGCGTAAGGACGGCAGCAAGCTGTACCCGGCCATGCCCTACACCTCTTACCACCTGCTCAAGCGCGAAGACTCCGACGCCATCTACGCCTATCTGATGAGCCTGGAGCCCATCGCCAAGCCGAGCCCGAAGACCGAGCTGGCCTTCCCCTTCAACGTGCGTTTCGGCATGACCTTCTGGAACATGCTGTACAAGAACCGCGTGCAGCTCGAACCGGCCGACGGCAAGGGCGAGGAATGGCAGCGTGGCCAGTATCTGGTGGAAGTGCTCGGCCACTGCGGCGAGTGCCACACCCCGCGCAACGCCGTTGGCGCCCTGCAGCAGGACCGGCGCATGAGTGGCGGAGTGATCCTCGGCTACGAGGCTCCCAGCCTGCTGGCCCGGGACCTGGCCGAGCGTGGCTGGACCACCGACGACCTGACCACCTTCCTCAAGCACGGCATCAGCGACCAGGGCTCGGTGTTCAACGAGATGTACCCGGTGCTGCACCACAGCACCCAGTACCTGCCCCGGGATGACCATCGCGCGATGGCCACCTACCTGTTGGGCGAGCAGCCGCCTGCACCGCGCAAGATCGTCGCCGTTGCCGAGGCCCGGCTGGGCGAAAGCGCCGCCCGTGGCCTCCAGCAGTACCTCAACGTCTGCGCCGGCTGCCACGGCGCGGAAGGCGAGGGCGTGCCCCACGTGGCGGTCGCCATGAACGGCAACACGACCCTGCGCCTGGCCGATCCCCGCAACCTGCTGCGGGTGATCGACGACGGTATCCGCGCACAGCAGTTCACCGGCTTCGAGCGGATGCAGCCAATGCCCGGCTTCAGGGATAAACTCGACGACGGCCAGCTGCGCGACCTGCTCAACTACCTGCGTCAGACCTGGGGTGGTCTCGATAACGAGGTGGACCCCGAGCGGGTGGCGCAATTGCGTGGCCAAGCCCCGTCCCACTGATAACGGTATCCCGCGATGCAACACCTCGACCTGCTGGTGGTGCGCAAGGCCCTGGAATGGTCCGCTGCCGGCCAGCGCGTGTGGCTCTGCACCGTCCTGGCCACTTACGGCTCGGCGCCCCGCGCGCCGGGCTCGCTGCTGGCGGCCACCGCCGACGGGCACTGGATCGGCTCGCTGTCCGGTGGCTGCGTGGAGGATGACTTCCTTGAACGCCTGGTTGCCGGTGCCTTCCCCGAGCCGGTGCAGCTGGTGCGCTATGGCGATGGCAGCGACAGCCATTCGTCGATCCGCCTGCCCTGCGGCGGCATCCTCGACGTGCTGGTGGAAAACCTGCCCGCCGATTGCGAGGTGCAGGCCCACTTGCGCGAGCTGGAAAGCGCCCTGGCGGGCCAGCGCCGGCTGATCCGCGAGGTGTCCGTGCCCGACGGCGCCCGGCGCCTGCTGCCCGACCGCGATCACGGTCCGCGGGTGGAGCGCGAGGACCGGCTGCTGCGCCTGCGCGTCGGTGCCGCCCAGCGCCTGCTGCTGGCGGGGTATTCCACGGTCGCCCAGGTGTGCGCCGAGTTCGGCCAGAGCCTGGGCTTTGAAGTGGTGCTTTGCGATCCGCGTGACGAAGCCCTGCAGGGCGTCGAGCTGCCGGGGGTAGAAATCCGCCGCGAACTGCCCTCGGAGTTCATCCGCCAGGGCGGTTGCCATGCTGATACCGCAGTGGTCGCCCTGACCCACGATCCGAAGATCGACGACCTGGCGATGATCGAAGCTGTGCGCACCGACGCCTTCTACATCGGCGTGATGGGCTCCATGGCCACCAGCGCCAAGCGCATGGAGCGCCTGCGCCGGGTGGGCGGCCTAGACGAGGCGGAGATCGCCCGCATCATCGCCCCCATCGGCCTCAACCTGGGCAGCAAGACCCCATCGGAAATCGCCCTGGCGGTGATGGCGGATATCCTGCGGGTGCGCAATGGCATTGCGCGGGAAAGGGTCTGACGCCGGGCTGCTTTCCTTGTGGGGGCGAATTCATTCGCTATGCAGACCGCCGGTCTGCCCTGCAACTTTGTGGGGCAGCTGCGCTGCCCTTAGCGAATGAATGCGCCCCCACAGTGATTGTGCCGCCCCAGCAGAACGGAGCTGATCTATGCCCCAAGTCCCCGCCCTGATCCTCGCCGCCGGCTTCGGCAACCGCTTCGGCAGCGACAAGCGCCGCGCCACGCTGGCCGATGGCCGCACCCTGCTGGCGGCCAGCCTTGTGCGGGCGCAGGCGGTGTTCGACGAGGTGCACCTGGTGCTGCGCCCGGACGACGACCCGGCGACCCTCGGCCTTCCGCCGGACTGCAACATCATCCTTTGCGAAGACGCCAGTCAGGGCATGGGCCACAGCCTGGCGGCCGGGGCGCGGGCGCTGGCGGCGGGGGAGGGGGAAGCTATCGCCGTGCTGCTGGGCGATATGCCCTGGATCGCCGAGTCCAGCCTGCGCGCCCTGATCGCCAGGGCGGCGCCGCGCCGCATCGTCTTCCCGGTCCACCACGATGAGCGCGGTCATCCGGTGCTGTTCGGGCGGGACTTCTGGCCTGAATTGCAGAGGCTTACCGGCGATGAAGGCGCGCGCCGCGTCCTGCGTGCTCACGCCTCCGCCTGGGTGGCGGTGGGGGTGGACGATCCGGGTGTGCTGCGCGACGTGGACAATCCCGAGGCGCTCGAACCGTAGGTTGCTGCAGAGCGCAGCGAAACCCGACAGCTCGGCCGCAAGTTCGCGTCGTTGGGCTTCGCTGCGCTCAGACCAACCTACACCACTCCATGCGGCGCGCAGCCGCGCGGCAACCTGTCGCGCGGCAACGAGACACAGTTTCCAGAATGCCTTGGCCGGCTAATCTCAATGCATTGCTTGATCTGCGTCAAAACCCCTGGCGCGGGATCGTGAAGGGCCGTGGCCCGCATCCAGTCGCAGCAGCCTGACAAGAACAATCCGGCCCGGCCTGGCTCCGCTACCAAGGGAGTCGCGCGGGGCCCTTGCCCGTATCAACCTGATTAGAGGATTCGCCATGTTCGGATTGGAGGCTCTCGATCTCGCCCGAATGCAGTTCGCCTTCACCGTGTCCTTCCACATCATCTTCCCGGCCATCACCATCGGCCTGGCGAGCTACCTCGCCGTACTGGAAGGGCTGTGGCTGAAGACGGGGCAGGAGGTCTACCGCGACCTCTACCACTTCTGGTCGAAGATCTTCGCCGTCAACTTCGGCATGGGCGTGGTATCCGGCCTGGTCATGGCCTACCAGTTCGGCACCAACTGGAGCGCCTTCTCCGACTTCGCAGGTGCAGTCACAGGACCCTTGCTGACCTACGAGGTGCTCACCGCCTTCTTCCTCGAAGCCGGCTTCCTCGGCGTGATGCTGTTCGGCTGGAACCGCGTCGGTCCGGGCCTGCACTTCTTCGCCACGGTGATGGTGGCCATCGGCACCATCATTTCCACCTTCTGGATCCTCGCCTCCAACAGCTGGATGCAGACCCCGCAGGGCTTCGAGATCATCGACGGCCGCGTGGTGCCGGTGGACTGGCTGGCGGTGGTCTTCAATCCGTCCTTCCCCTACCGCCTGCTGCACATGGCCACCGCCGCCTTCCTCGCCACGGCCTTCTTCGTCGGCGCCTCGGCGGCCTGGCACCTGTTGCGCGGCCGCGACAACCCGGCGATCCGCAAGATGCTCTCCATGGCCATGTGGATGGCGCTGCTGGTGGCGCCGGTACAGGCCTTCATCGGCGACCTGCACGGCCTGAACACCCTCAAGCACCAGCCGGTGAAGATCGCCGCGATGGAAGGCCACTGGGACAACAGCAGCGGCGAGGCGACCCCGCTGATCCTCTTCGGCTGGCCGGACATGGAGCGTGAGGAAACCCGCTTCAAGGTGGAGATTCCCTACCTCGGCAGCATCATCCTGACCCACAGCCTGGACCAGCAGGTGCCGGCGCTGAAGGAGTTCCCCAGGGAAGACCGCCCCAACTCCACCGTGGTGTTCTGGTCCTTCCGCATCATGGTGGCCCTGGGAATGCTGATGATTCTGGTGGGCCTCTGGAGCCTGTGGCTGCGCTGGCGCGGCGGGCTGTTCCGCTCGCGGCCGTTCCTCTACCTGTGCCTGTGGATGGGGCCGTCGGGGCTGATCGCCATCCTCGCCGGCTGGTTCACCACCGAAGTGGGCCGCCAGCCCTGGGTGGTCTATGGCCTGATGCGCACCGCCGATGCGGTGTCCAACCAGAGCGTGGCGCAGATGAGCCTGACCCTGGTGAGCTTCGTGGTGGTGTATTTCGTGCTCTTCGGCACCGGTATCGGCTACATGATGCGCCTGGTGCGCAAGGGCCCGGTCATCCATGAAGGCAAGGAACTGGGCATTGGCGGCCCCGGCCAGCACCGCACCCCTGCACGCCCGCTCTCGGCGACCGAAGAGGGCATGGACGATGACGACAACGCTGCAACCCTGCCGAGGACCTGAACATGGGCGTCGACCTTTCTCTGATCTGGGCCATCATCATCATCTTCGGCGTGATGATGTATGTGGTGATGGACGGTTTCGACCTCGGAATCGGCATCCTCTTCCCCTTCGTCAAGGATGACGGCGAGCGCGACGTGATGATGAACACCGTCGCGCCGGTGTGGGACGGCAACGAAACCTGGCTGATCCTCGGCGGCGCGGGCCTGTTCGGCGCCTTCCCGCTGGCCTACTCGGTTGTGCTTTCCGCGCTCTACCTGCCGCTTATCCTGATGCTCCTGGGCCTGATCTTCCGCGGCGTGGCCTTCGAGTTCCGCTTCAAGGCCCGGCCGGCCAAGCGCCACCTGTGGGACAAGGCCTTCATCGGCGGTTCCATCGCCGCCACCTTCTTCCAGGGCGTGGCCCTGGGGGCCTTCATCGAAGGCATCCCGGTGGTGGACCGCGCCTATGTCGGCGGTTCCCTGGACTGGCTCGCGCCCTTCCCGCTGTTCTGCGGCCTGGGCCTGATCGCCGCCTATGCGCTGCTGGGCTGCACCTGGCTGATCATGAAGACCGAAGGCCGCCTGCAGCAGCAGATGCACGACCTGGCCCGTCCGCTGGTGCTGGTGCTGCTGGGCATCACCGGCATCGTCAGCATCTGGACGCCGCTGGCCCACGAGGAGATCGCCACGCGCTGGTTCAGCCTGCCCAACCTGTTCTGGTTCATGCCGGTGCCGATCCTGGTGCTGGTGTGCACCTGGGCGCTGCTGCGCGCAGTGGCGAACAACGCCCACCATGCGCCGTTCGTGCTGACCCTGGTGCTGATCTTCCTCGGCTACAGCGGCCTGGGGATCAGCCTCTGGCCCAACGTGATCCCGCCGTCCATCTCCATCTGGGATGCCGCGGCGCCGCCGCAGAGCCAGGGCTTCATGCTGGTGGGGGCGCTGTTCATCATCCCCTTCATCCTGATGTACACCGCGTGGAGCTACTACGTGTTCCGCGGCAAGGTGCGGGTGGAAGATGGCTACCACTAGGAGCAGGGCGATGGACGAATCCGGGAAGAGGCCCCTGTGGCAGCGCCTGGGCTGGCTGGTGGGCATCTGGGCCCTCAGCGTGCTGGCCCTCGGTGCGGCGGCCTACCTGCTGCGGATGTTCATGGCGGCGGCGGGGTTGAGTACGCACTGACTGCTTTCTCCCCTCTCCCTCTGGGAGAGGGGCCGGGGGAGAGGGCTGCTGGGCCTCGCTCGGATTCCGGGGGCAACTGCGTTGCCCTTCGAGAATGAATTCGCTCCTGCAAGAGGCAGGGCTCCAGGGGTTACTTGCTCGCCTTCAACACCACGAACTTCGGCGTCGCCGCCACCTGCTCGACCCCACGGAACAGGCGCTTGAGCTTGGCGTGGTAGCCCAGGTGGCGGTTGCCCACGATCCACAACTCGCCCCCCTTCGCCAGCGCATTGCGCGCCTGCACGAACATGCGCCAGGCGAGGAAGTCGCCCACCACCTGCTGCTGGTGGAAGGGCGGGTTGCACAGCACCAGGTCCAACGAATCCGCCGGCTGCTCGGCGAGGCCGTCGCCGGCGCGGATGTCCGCCGGGCGCTCGCCCAGGGCCGCGCGCCAGTTCTCCTGCGCCGATTGCACCGCCATGTAGGACTCATCCACCAGGGTCATCCGCGCCTGCGGGTTGGCCAGGGCGTAGACGATGCCGAGCACGCCATTGCCGCAGCCCAGGTCCGCAGCGCGGACGTCCGCCAGGCTGCGCGGCAGGTGCGGGAGAAAGGCACGGGTGCCGATATCCAGCCCGTCGCGGCAGAACACGTTGGCGTGGTTCACCAGCGTCAGGCGCGGTTGCTCCAGTTGGTAGCGGGTGGGGTAGGGCGATGTGGCGGCCGGTTTCTGCTCGGGCGTGGCGATCAGCAGGCGGGCTTTCTTCACCGCCAGCGAGGGCTGCATCGGGCCGATATATTTTGCCAGCAGGTCACCGGCGGCATGGGGCAGGTGCTTGACCATGCCGGCGGCCACCACGGTGGCGCCGGGGGCCAGCTGGCCGTGCAGGCGGATCAGCTGTTCCTCCAGCAGCGCCAGGGTCTTGGGCACGCGGATCAGTACCCGGTCGAACGGGCCGGCGGCCACTTCGCTGGCCGGCACGAAGCGCACGCTTTCGCCGTCCAGCCCATTGCGCGCCAGGTTGCGCTGCAGGGCGATATGGCCGAGGTGGGAGTCGCCGCTGCTGGTGACCCGGGCGTGGGGCGCGAGGCTGGCCGCCAGCGCACCGAAGCTGTCGTTCAGGACCAGGATGCGTGTCTCGCCGCTGATACCTTGCTCATGGAGATGGTTGAGCAGGTATTCGTCGGCGGCATCGAAGGCTTGCAGCGGATCATCCTGCTGCTCGGGCTGGCGAACGAGGTCGAGCTGGGCGAAAGGCGTAGCAAATATAGGCATAAGAACCGGCGGTGTTTCTGAAGGCCGCTTTGCGAGACACTGGGGCGGTCTTCGAACGAATCGGAAAAGAGTGGGAGCGGAGTATGACCGCCAGCGAAGAGAAGTTCACCCGTCAGACCCTGCAGGATGTACAGACCCTGACGCCCAGCCTGTTCACCCTGCGCACCACCCGCGACGCGGGCTTTCGCTTCCGCGCCGGGCAGTTCGCCCGCCTGGGGGTGACCAAGGCCGATGGCAGTACGGTCTGGCGCGCCTATTCCATGGTGTCGGCGCCCCATGACGAGCATCTGGAGTTCTTTTCCATCGTGGTGCCGGGGGGCGAGTTCACCAGTGAGCTGGCACGGCTCGAAGTCGGCGATACCCTGCTGGTGGACAAACAGGCTTTCGGCTTCCTCACCCTCGACCGCTTCAGCGATGGCCGCGACCTCTGGCTGCTGGCCACCGGCACCGGGCTGGCGCCCTTCCTGTCGATCCTCCAGGACCTGGAAGTCTGGCAGCGCTTCGAGCGCATCATCCTGGTCTACAGCGTGCGCCAGGCGGCGGAACTGGCCTACCAGCCGCTGATCGAGGACCTGAAGAACCGCGACTACCTGGAAGGTGTCGCCGAGAAGCTGCTGTATATCCCGGTGGTGACCCGCGAGGAAGTGCCCGGCGCGCTGCACGGGCGCATCACCACCCTGATCGGGAACGGCGAACTGGAACGCGCCGCCGGGCTGGAACTGACCCCGGAACACAGCCGCGTGATGCTCTGCGGCAACCCGCAGATGATCGACGACACCCGCGCGGTGCTGAAGAAGCGCGACATGAACCTCAGCCTCACCCGTCGCCCGGGGCAGGTGGCGGTGGAGAATTATTGGTGAGGCAGCGGTTGCTCTCGCTTTTGTGGGGGCGATTTCAATCGCTAAGCAGACCGCAGGTCTGCCCGACAGTTGATAGGGGGCTGCTGCGCAGCCCTAAGCGAATGAATTCGCCCCCACAGGGTTCGGCCCTCAGGCGTCCATCTCCACCCGACTCGCACACCCCCCGTCGCACCGCCCCGGACAGCTGCACCCCGTGCTGCTGCGGCCGGTGGCGCGTTCCATGCGCCGGGCCACGGGTTCGTCGTCGGCGAAGGGCAGCATGCTGGCCTCGTCGATCTGGCGCTGGCTCCTGCCACCCAGGCAGGCCTGGGTGGCGAGGTAGAAGACGCTCAGTGCGGCCAGGCTGAGCAGGGCGTAGGCGCCTTCGCTATCCATGGGCCACCGCCTGCGGCACGGCTTCGGTGCGGCGGGCATCGCCGGTGCGCACGGTGCGCCAGGTATTCCAGGCCATCAGCAGCATGCCGGTGACGAAGAAGATGCCGCCGATCATGCGCACCACGAAGCCGGGATGGCTGGCTTCCAGGGCTTCGACGAAGGAGTAGGTGAGGGTGCCGTCCTCGTTGACCGCGCGCCACATCAGGCCCTGGGTGATGCCATTGACCCACATGGAGGCGATGTAAAGAACCGTACCGATGGTGGCCAGCCAGAAGTGCGCGTTGATCAGGCCGACGCTGTGCATTTGCGTACGCCCCCAGAGGCGCGGGGTCAGGTGGTAGAGCGAGCCGATGGTGATCATCGCCACCCAGCCCAGCGCTCCGGCGTGCACGTGGCCGATGGTCCAGTCGGTGTAGTGGGAGAGGGCGTTGACCGTCTTGATGGCCATCATCGGGCCCTCGAAGGTACTCATGCCATAGAAGGCCAGCGACACCACCAGAAAGCGCAGGATCGGGTCGTCGCGCAGCTTATGCCAGGCGCCGGAGAGGGTCATCATGCCGTTGATCATGCCGCCCCAGGACGGCGCCAGCAGGATGATCGACATCACCATGCCGAGGGACTGCGCCCAATCCGGCAGGGCGGTGTAGTGCAGGTGGTGCGGGCCGGCCCAGATGTACAAGGTGATCAGCGCCCAGAAGTGCACGATGGACAGGCGATAGGAATACACCGGGCGCCCGGCCTGCTTGGGGATGAAGTAGTACATCATCCCGAGGAAGCCGGTGGTGAGGAAAAAGCCCACGGCGTTGTGGCCGTACCACCACTGCACCATCGCATCGGTGGCGCCGGAGTAGACCGAGTAGGACTTGAACCAGCTCACCGGAATGGCCAGGTGGACGACCACGTGGAGCATGGCGGTGACCACGATGAAGGCGCCGAAGAACCAGTTGCCCACATAGATGTGCTTGGTCTTGCGCTTGATGATGGTGCCGAAGAACACCACGGCGTAGGCGACCCAGATGATGCCCATCCACACCGCGCCGGTGAATTCCACCTCGGCGTATTCCTTGGTGGTGGTCAGGCCCTGGGGCAGGGTCACCAGGAGGATCACCACCAGCGCCTGCCAGCCCCAGAAGGTGAAGGCTGCGAGCGAGCCGCCGTACAGCCGCGCCTGGCAGGTGCGCTGCACGGTGTAGTAGCTGGTGGCGAACAGCGCGCTGCCGCCGAAGGCGAAGATCACCAGGTTAGTGTGCAGCGGGCGCAGGCGGCCGAAGCTGGTCCATGGCAGGTCGAGGTTCAGCGCCGGCCAGACGAGCTGGGCGGCGATGAACACGCCCATGCCCATGCCGACGATGCCCCAGACGAGGGTCATCAGGGCGAACTGGCGAACCACCTTGTAGTCGTAGGTCGGTTCCGGGATTGCGGTGTTCATGTGCGGGCCTTTCGGTTGGGAAGACTGAGCGGCGCCATTCTGGAAAGCCAACCGAAAAGGAAACAGACTCAGATCCAGGCACTTTTGCATGCTCAGATCGGAGCCCCCTGTAGGAGCGAGCTTGCTCGCGAACCGCAGCCATTCGCGAGCAAGCTCGCTCCTACAACTCCATCTGATACGGTTTTTCGCAGCAGACCTGAAGCTGTTTTCGTGAGGCTCTCCCACGCATAGTGAAGGCCCCCGCCTGCCTTGCTGGAGCCGCTTGCATGTACCACTACGACGACTACGACCGCGCCCTGGTGCAGGAGCGCGTGGCGCAATTCCGCGACCAGGTGGCGCGGCGTATCAGCGGCGAGCTGAGCGAGGAAGAATTCCTTCCGCTGCGCCTGCAGAACGGCCTCTACCTGCAGAAACACGCCTATATGCTGCGGGTCGCCATCCCCTACGGCACCTTGTCGTCGAACCAGCTGCGCTGCCTGGCGCACATCGCCCGCGCACATGACCGTGGCTACGGCCATTTCACCACCCGGCAGAACATCCAGTTCAACTGGATCGAGCTCGCCGAAGTGCCGGACATCCTCCAACTGCTGGCCGAGGTGGACATGCATGCCATCCAGACCTCCGGCAACTGCGTACGCAACATCACCACCGAGGCCTTCGCCGGGGTGGCTGCCGACGAACTGCTGGACCCGCGACCACTGGCGGAAATCCTCCGCCAGTGGTCCACCATCAACCCGGAATTCCTCTTCCTGCCGCGCAAGTTCAAGATCGCCCTCTGCGCCGCCGAACAAGACCGCGCCGCTGTGCAGATGCACGATATCGGCCTCTACCTGTACCGCGACGAAAACGCCGAGATGCGCCTGCGGGTGATGGTGGGCGGCGGGCTCGGGCGCACGCCGATCCTCGGCCAGCAGATCCGCGACGGCCTGCACTGGCGTCACCTGCTGTCCTACGTCGAGGCCATCCTGCGGGTCTACAACCGCCACGGGCGGCGTGACAACAAGTACAAGGCGCGGATCAAGATCCTGGTGAGGGCGCTGGGCATCGACGCCTTCGCCCGTGAGGTGGAAGCCGAGTGGCAACACCTGAAGGATGGCCCTGCCGAGCTGACCGAAGACGAATACCAGCGGGTCGCCGCCAGCTTCGAGGCGCCGTCCTATGCCCGTCTCGATGACGCCGATCTCGGCTTCGGCAGCCACCTGGCGCGGGACCCGGCCTTTGCCCGCTGGTGCGCGCGTAACCTGCAGGCGCACAAGGTGCCGGGCTATGCCGCGGTGGTGCTGTCCACCAAGCCGGGGCCAGAGGCGCCCCCCGGTGACGTCACCGCCGCGCAGATGGAAGCGGTGGCCGACTGGGCCGAGCGTTTCGGCTTCGGTGAAATCCGTATCGCCCACGAACAGAACCTGGTGCTGCCGGACGTGCGTAAATCCGACCTCTACGCGCTCTGGCTGCTGGCTCGCGAACAGGGGCTGGCGACCGCCAATATCGGCCTGCTCACCGACATCATCGCCTGCCCGGGGGGCGACTACTGTTCCCTCGCCAACGCCAAGTCCATCCCCATCGCCCAGGCCATCCAGGCGCGCTTTCCCGATCCGGCGGCACTTGAGGACCTGGGTGAGCTGAGCCTGAACATCTCCGGCTGCATGAACGCCTGCGGCCACCACCACATCGGCAACATCGGCATCCTTGGCGTGGATAAGGGCGGCAGCGAGTGGTACCAGATCACCCTCGGCGGCGCCCAGGGTATGGACAGTGAACTGGGCAAGGTGATCGGCCCGTCGTTCAGTGCCGACGAGGTGCCGGAGGTGATCGAAAAGGTGGTGGCGACCTTCCGCGACTACCGCGAGGCGGAGGAACGCTTCGTCGACACGGTGCGCCGCATCGGCCTGGAGCCCTTCAAGGAGCGGGTCTACGCCAGGGCGGAGGTGCCGGCATGAACAACCTGATCAGGCTGGTGGACGGCCAGGCGCAACTGATGGCGAACGACCCCTGGACCCTGGTGCGCGAGGCCGGTGATGCCTTGCCCGCGGGCCCGCTGATCCTGCCGCTGGCGCTCTGGCGCGAGCGCGATGGCCGCGATGGCCTGCTGCTGCAACCGGATGACGAGGTGGAGCCACTGGCGTCGCTGCTGTCGGAATCGCTGCCGCTGATCGCCGTGGAGTTTCCCAGCTTCCGCGACGGCCGTGGCTACAGCCAGGCCTACCTGCTGCGGGTGCGTCTCGGCTGGCGTGGCGAACTGCGCGCGGTAGGCGATGTGCTACGGGACCAGCTCAGCCACATGCGCCAGTGCGGCTTCGATGCCTTCGCCGTGCGCGAGGACAAATCCGCCGAGGACGCGCTCAAGGGATTGGCCGGCTTGAGCGTGCTCTACGGTCGCTCCGTGATAGAGCCAAACCCTCTGTTTCGTAGGCGCTAAGAGATTTCTTACATGATTGGTAATGATTCCTGACTTAGCGCTGGCGATTTTCTGACCTAGCATTCGCAGTTCGTTTATCCGAACCGGAAACCAATGGACAGCGACAGTAGTTGCAAGCCGCCCCCTGCGACCCTGGAGGCGGCTTCCCTCCCCACCTGCGTCCCCGTACGCCAGTTCAAATTGCAGCTTCCCGCTGCGTACGCTTCGTGCATGTCGATGCAACGCCAGCAGGCGTGGTTTGCGCCTGCCCGTAAATCTCTCCCGAGAGCCTGATCCCTATGGAATGGATACTTGATCCCACGGCCTGGCTAGGCCTGCTGACCCTGATCGTCCTGGAGATCGTCCTCGGCATCGACAACCTGGTGTTCATCGCCATCCTGGCCGACAAGCTGCCGCCCCATCAGCGCGACCGCGCGCGGCTGATCGGCCTGTCGCTGGCGCTGATCATGCGCCTGGGCCTGCTGGCGAGTATTTCCTGGCTCGTCACCCTCACCACGCCGCTGTTCGAGGTATTCGGCAAGAGCTTCTCTGGCCGCGACCTGATCATGCTCTTCGGTGGTGTGTTCCTGCTGTTCAAGGCCACCATGGAACTGCATGAACGCCTGGAGGGCCGGGTCCACACACAGGGCGGCAGCCGAGCATATGCCCTGTTCTGGCCGGTGGTGGCGCAGATCGTGGTGCTGGACGCAGTGTTCTCCCTGGACGCGGTGATTACCGCCGTTGGCATGGTGGAGCACCTGGAAGTGATGATGATTGCCGTGGTTGTCTCCATCGGCCTGATGATCATCGCCAGCAAGCCTCTGACCGCCTTCGTCAACGCCCACCCGACGGTGATCATGCTGTGTCTGGGCTTCCTGATGATGATCGGCTTCAGCCTGACCGCCGAAGGCCTGGGTTTCCACATCCCGAAGGGCTACCTGTACGCCGCCATCGGCTTCTCGCTGCTGATCGAGGCCGCCAACCAACTGGTGCGCTGGCGCCGCAAGCGCCAGCTCCAGGGCGACCGCAGCGTGCGTGAGCGCACGGCCCACGCTGTGTTGCGCCTGTTGGGCGGGCGTGGTGTGGAGGCCGAAGAAGTCGGCGACGAAATCGCCGATCTGGTGGGTGCTGACGATGCTGGCAAGGCGCCCTTCGACCGCCGCGAGCGGATCATGATCAGCGGTGTGCTGGGGCTGGCAGAACGCCCGATCCACACCCTGATGACCAACCGCAGCGAGGTGGAGCGCATCGACCTGGACGAACCCCGCGAGGTCATCCGCGACGCCCTGCTGCGCTCACCTCACTCGCGACTGCTGGTAATCCGCGGCGGCGACGTGGACGAGCCCCTGGGCTACGTGCACAAGAAGGAACTGCTGCGCGAACTGCTGCAGGGCCGGGACCCGGATTTCACGCAGGTGCTGCGGGTTCCGCCCAACCTGCCGGAAAGCGCATCGGTGCTGGGCGCCCTGGAGGAAATGCGCAAGGCCTCTACCCACGTGGCCTTCGTGGTCAATGAGTTCGGCGGCTTCGAGGGCCTGTTGACCATGACCGACATACTCGAATCCATCGCCGGCGAACTGCCCGATGCCAGCGAGGTGGACGGGCTGGATATCGAGCCATGCGATGGCGGCTGGAAGGTCAGCGGTGCGCTGAACCTCAGTCTTCTGGGCGAGCGCCTGGGCTTTTCCGCCAAGCCCGGCGAGGACTACCAGACCCTCGCCGGTCTCGCCATGAGCCTGCTGGACCGCCTGCCGGTGATGGGGGATGCCCTGGAAGTGGACGGCTGGCAGCTGGAGGTGATCGAGGTGAAGGAAAGGCGGGTCAATCGCCTGCTGCTCAAGCCTTTGGCGTAGATGAGCCGAGACATTGTGGGGGCGATTTCAATCGCTGAGCGGGCTGCAGGCTCGCCCCACGAGGTCACAGGGCCGCTTCGCGCCCCATCGCGAATAAATTCGCCCCCACAAAAAGCAACGGCGCCATCGAGGCGCCGTTTTTTATGCGATGTCCGTCAGGACTGCTTGTCCCGCTGCGCCTTCAGCAGGTCGCGGATCTCGGTCAGCAGCTCCTGGTCCTTGGTGGGCGCCGGTGGTGCTTCCGGGGCAGCGGCCTCTTCACGCTTGAGCTTGTTGATCGCCTTGACCCCCACGAAGATCGCGAAGGCGATGATGACGAAATCGAGCACGGTCTGGATGAACTTGCCATAAGCCAGCACTACCGCCGGAATATCGCCCTCAGCGGCCTTGAGGGTGATGGCCAGGTCGGAAAAGTCGACCCCGCCGATCAGCAGGCCAATGGGCGGCATGATCACGTCGCCCACGAAGGACGAGACGATCTTGCCGAAGGCGGCACCAATGATGATGCCCACGGCCATGTCGACCACATTGCCCTTGACGGCGAAGGCTTTGAATTCACTGAGCAGGCTCATGTTTCACTCCCTGAGTTCTGGTTTTAAGGCTGAAGTGTAATTCAACGAATCGAGGCTTCCAGTGCTGGTCACCTCCTTGTGCGCCGCACATGCTAGGGCCCGGCATGGCCGCTGCCAAGCCTGCCGGGTGTTTCCGTCGGGTGGCGCTTTCCGCCGCTGGACACTGGTCTAGCCTGAGAGTGAGGCTGCAAGAGGAGGGTCGCTGCCATGCCACTAGAACACCACCCGCTCAACCGTGAATTCCCGGAGTTCAAGGACACCATGCGCACGCTGCTGCAGAGCGATGCGCACTTTGCCCGGTTGGCGGGGGAGTATCAGGAACTGGATTCGCGCATCTATGAAGTCGAGGACGGCAACCAGGCCCTCGACGACAACACTTTGCACGGCTGGAAGCTGCAAAGGGTTGCGCTGAAGGACGAGATCGCCCGGCTGCTCAAGAGTGCCAAGGGCTGACGAGGCGACTTGATCGGGGTCAACGGGGGCGGGGAGGTGGCCGGATAGGCTGGGGCGTCCCTTTTCCGGAGCCCGTCCCATGCCTGCCACCACCCCGCCGCCCGTATCTGCCGAGCGTCAGCAAGCCATCGAGCGTCTGGAACGCCTGCAACAGCAGTACGACCTGCTGCAACGTCGCATCGCGCGCGTCGAGGAGGGCAGCGAGCCGCTGGACGGCTCCAGCCTGATCATCCTGCGCATGCGCCTTGACGGCCTGCGCCGGGACATGGAGCGACAGTATCGGCGTGCCCGCGGCCAGTGCTGCAACTGCGGCGGCGGTTGCCGGGGGTGATCCGCTATCATGCGGGCTTTCGTGTTTCTGACGGAGTCCGCTGATGGCCAAGGCCAAGCGCTTGTACGGCTGCACCGAGTGCGGCGCCACCTTTCCCAAATGGGCCGGCCAGTGCGCCGATTGCGGGGCATGGAACACCCTGGTGGAAACCGTGCTGGAGGGCGCCGCGGCGTCTTCCTCGGGCGGCCGCGGCGGCTGGGCTGGCCAGCAGGCGCAGATCAAGACCCTGGCCGAGGTCAGCGTCGAGGAAATGCCGCGCTTCTCCACCGCGTCCACCGAGCTGGACCGCGTCCTCGGCGGCGGCCTGGTGGATGGCTCGGTGGTGCTGATCGGCGGTGATCCGGGCATCGGCAAGTCCACCATTCTCCTGCAGACCCTCTGCAACATCGCCACGCGCTTCCCCGCCCTTTATGTCACCGGTGAGGAATCCCAGCAGCAGGTGGCCATGCGCGCTCGCCGCCTGGGCCTGCCGGAAGACAAGCTCAAGGTCATGACCGAGACCTGCATCGAAGCCATCATCGCCACCGCCCGGCTGGAAAAGCCGAAGGTGATGGTGATCGACTCCATCCAGACCATCTTCACCGAGCAATTGCAGTCCGCCCCCGGCGGCGTGGCCCAGGTGCGCGAGAGCGCGGCCCTGCTGGTGCGATTCGCCAAACAGAGCGGCACGGCGATCTTCCTGGTCGGCCACGTGACCAAGGAAGGCGCCCTGGCCGGCCCCCGCGTGCTGGAGCACATGGTGGACACGGTGCTCTATTTCGAGGGCGAATCCGATGGCCGCCTGCGCCTGCTGCGGGCGGTGAAGAACCGTTTCGGCGCGGTGAACGAGCTGGGCGTGTTCGGCATGACCGACAAGGGTCTGAAGGAAGTCTCCAACCCTTCGGCGATCTTCCTCACCCGCGCCCAGGAATCCGTGCCCGGCAGCGTGGTGATGGCCACCTGGGAGGGGTCGCGGCCCATGCTGGTCGAGGTCCAGGCCCTGGTGGACACCAGCCACCTGGCCAACCCGCGAAGGGTGACCCTGGGCCTGGACCAGAACCGCCTGGCCATGCTGCTGGCGGTGCTGCACCGCCATGGCGGCATTCCCACCTACGACCAGGACGTGTTCCTCAACGTGGTGGGCGGTGTGAAGGTGCTGGAGACCGCCTCCGACCTGGCGCTGATCGCCGCCATCATCTCCAGCCTGCGCAATCGTCCGCTGGCCCATGACGTTCTGGTGTTCGGCGAGGTCGGGCTTTCCGGCGAGGTACGCCCGGTGCCCAGCGGCCAGGAGCGCCTGAAGGAAGCTGCCAAGCACGGCTTCAAGCGCGCGATCGTGCCCAGGGGCAACGCGCCCAAGGAGAATCCGCCGGGGCTTGATGTGATCGCGGTGACGCGCCTGGAGCAGGCACTGGATGCGCTGTTCGAATAGCCGATTACGCCTCGGAACCGGTGCGCGCGGCGCACCTTGCGCCTTTAACGAGGATGACAATCCACCGTGCGCACCAGCGGTTTGACCTGGCGCAGAAGACACGCCCGGTTCAGGCCAAGCCAAAGAGGTCGGCCTTGTAGGATACCCATCAAGGGCGGGTGTGAAGGCTGCTAGGACTCGCCCAATGCCGTCAGCTCACGTTCCAGCAGCGCTTCGCTGCCGAGGTTGAGCTCCACCAGGCGGCGCAGGTGGCTGATGGAGTCCAGGTCGACATGGCGGCAGATGAAACCCAGCTGGTCGCCCTGGGCGCGGGTCAGTTCCACTTCCATCGCGACCTGAACGCCGGCCCCCAGGTCGATGCGGACGTCGAAGGGCTTGGCCGGGTCGCCATCCCAGTCCGACGGGCGAATCACCAGCAGGCCCTTGAGGGATATGTCGTGCAGCTCCGCCACCCAGCGCCTGTCGTCCTGCGCGATGGTGGTGGCGGCATCGAAGTGGATGCGGTGGAAGCGCCGACGTTCGCTGGCGATTTCACTCATGTTCATGCTCCTGCGAGATTCCAACCACTATAGACAAGGCGCTCCAGGCCTTCATTCGCCCAGGTGCCGCCAGATCCACAAAATCATTGCCGCAATCGCCAGCGCCGGCTGGGTGGAGAAGTCGGCACGGCCGGTGGCCGATAAGGCGAGCCGGAGTCGGTTTGACAGTTCTCCATACGTCGCCAAAGCTGCTTATGCGGTTTCTCTATAAATTCCAGCGGAGCGCCAATAATGGATATGCGACTTCTGAAAAAGGCTTTGATTGCGGGGCTGCTCGGCGCAGCCAGCGTGGCGGCGCAGGCCGACCAGGCGGGTGGCGGTGGTTGCGGCTGGGGCAACATGCTGTTCGAAGGCCAGCGCGGCCTGGCCCCGCACCTGCTGGCCACCACCACCAACGGTACGTCCGGTAATGCCACCTTCGGCCTGACCTCGGGTACCAACGGTTGTGATTCCAGTGTGCGCCTGGGCTATGGCGGCCGCTCCTGGCTGGCCATGAACGGCATGCTCGACAACATTGCCGAAGACATGGCCCTGGGCAAGGGCGAGGCGCTGGACGCCTATGCGACCCTGCTGGGCATCGAACAGTCCGATCGCGCCCACTTCGCCCAGGTCACCCAGGCCAACTTCTCCACCATCTTCTCCTCGCCAGACGTCACTGGGGATCAGGTGCTCGCCGCCACGCTCGACGTCATGAGCCGTGACCAGCAGCTGGCCCGTTATGCCAAGCAGCCGAGCTAAGTCCGACAGGGCATAAGAAAGCCGGGCCTTGCCCGGCTTTTTTCTAGCCCCCTGTCGCTGAAAGGACCATTCCAGACCCGGTTCGGTCATGGCCATTTCCACAGGGACTAAGCTTGTGCGGCAGCTTGTCTGTTCATTCATTCGGAGCTCCCCATGAACAATAACAACAGCGTCCTGCGCCACCTGCCCTGGGCAGTGGTGGCCGTGGCCGGCGCCTGCGCCCTGGGTGTCGTCGCGTTGCGGCGCGGTGAAGCGATCAATGCACTGTGGATAGTGGTCGCGGCCGTTGCCCTGTATCTGGTCGCCTATCGCTACTACAGCCTGTTCATTGCCACCAGAGTGATGCAGCTCGATCCAGCTCGCGCCACGCCGGCCGTCCTTCACAATGACGGCCTGGATTTCGTCCCAACCAACAAACACGTGCTCTTCGGGCACCACTTCGCTGCCATCGCCGGCGCCGGTCCGCTGGTGGGCCCGGTACTCGCTGCGCAGATGGGCTACCTGCCCGGCACCCTCTGGCTGATCGCCGGCGTGGTCCTGGCCGGTGCGGTGCAGGACTTCATGGTGCTGTTCATTTCCAGCCGTCGTGACGGTCGTTCCCTGGGCGACCTGGTGCGTGAGGAGATGGGCCAGGTGGCTGGCACCATCGCGCTGTTCGGCGCCTTCCTGATCATGATCATCATCCTCGCGGTGCTCTCGCTGATCGTGGTGAAGGCCCTGGCGGAAAGCCCCTGGGGCATGTTCACGGTGATGGCGACCATCCCCATCGCGATGCTGATGGGGCTCTACATGCGTTATATCCGCCCGGGCCGCATTGGCGAGATTTCGGTGGTGGGCGTGGTCCTGCTGCTGACTTCCATCTGGCTCGGCGGCCAGGTCGCCGCCGACCCGGTCTGGGGCCCGGCGTTCACCTTCAGCGGCGTGCAGATCACCTGGATGCTGATCGGCTACGGCTTCGTCGCCGCCGTGCTGCCGGTGTGGCTGATCCTCGCCCCGCGTGACTACCTGTCGACCTTCCTCAAGATCGGCACCATTGTGGCGCTGGCCATCGGCATCCTGATCACCATGCCGGAGCTGAAGATGCCGGCGCTGACCCAGTTCGTCGACGGCACTGGCCCGGTATGGAAGGGCACCCTGTTCCCCTTCCTGTTCATCACCATCGCCTGCGGCGCGGTTTCCGGCTTCCATGCGCTGATCAGCTCCGGTACCACGCCGAAGATGCTGGCCAGTGAGTCCCATGCTCGCTACATCGGCTACGGCGGCATGCTGATGGAATCCTTCGTTGCCATCATGGCCATGGTCGCCGCCTCGGTGATCGAGCCGGGCGTGTACTTCGCCATGAACAGCCCGCCGGCCGTGGTGGGGGCGGATGTCACCAGCGTGGCGGCGGCGGTGAGCAACTGGGGCTTCGCCATCACCCCCGAGCAACTGCAGGCGACCGCCAGGGACATTGGCGAACACACCATCCTGGCCCGTGCCGGCGGCGCGCCGACCCTGGCCGTGGGTATCGCGCAGATCCTTCACCAGGTGCTGCCGGGTGAGAACACCATGGCCTTCTGGTACCACTTCGCGATCCTCTTCGAGGCGCTGTTCATCCTCACCGCGGTGGACGCCGGTACCCGCGCCGGTCGCTTCATGCTGCAGGACCTCTTGGGCAACTTCGTCCCGGCGCTGAGAAAGACCGAGTCCTGGACTGCCAACGTCATCGCCACCGCCGGTTGCGTGGCCCTCTGGGGCTGGCTGCTGTACCAGGGCGTGATCGACCCGCTGGGTGGCATCAACACCCTGTGGCCGCTGTTCGGCATTTCCAACCAGATGCTCGCCGGCATCGCCCTGATGCTGGGCTGCGTGGTGCTGATCAAGATGAAGCGCCAGCGCTATGTATGGGTGACGCTGATTCCGGCGACCTGGCTACTGATCTGCACCACCAGCGCCGGTGTGATCAAGCTCATCGACCCGAACCCGGCCGTTGGCTTCCTGGCCCTGGCCAGGAAATACAGCGACGCCCTGGACGCCGGGCAGGTGCTGGCGCCGGCCAAGGACATCGGCCAGATGCAGAACGTGATCTTCAACGCCTACACCAACGCGACCCTGACCGCGTTGTTCCTCTTTGTGGTGCTGAGCATCCTGTTCTACGCCATCAAGGTGGGCAGAAACGCCTGGATGAAGCCGGAGCGCACCGACAAGGAATCGCCGTTCCAGCCGGTTCCGGACGCTTGAGGAGACCACGAGCATGTTCAATGACCTGAGCCGCATGGGTAAGTACCTCGGGCAGGCCGCGCGCATGCTGGTGGGCATGCCCGACTACGACAATTACGTCGAGCACATGCACAACAAGCACCCGGACAAGCCGGTGATGACTTACGAGGAGTTCTTCCGCGAGCGCCAGGAGGCGCGTTATGGCGGCGGCAAGGGACGGCCTGTGCGTTGTTGCTGAGCTGAGAAGCAGAGGCAGGGAGCGCCACGCATTGTCGTGGCGCTCTTTTTTTCGCCCAAGAAGAAGCCCGGCATGTGCCGGGCTCCTTCGTTGCGCGGTTGCTTACTTGCCGTAAACCGGCAGCTTGGCGCAGATGGCCTTGACCTGGTCGCGAACGCGGTCGATCACGGACTCGTCGCCCATGTTCTCCAGGATGTCGCAGATCCAGGTGGCCAGCTCGCGGCACTCGGCTTCCTTGAAGCCGCGAGTGGTGACGGCCGGGGTACCGATGCGCAGGCCGGAGGTGACGAAGGGCGAGCGCGGGTCGTTCGGTACGGAGTTCTTGTTCACGGTGATGAAGGCGCGGCCCAGGGCGGCGTCCGCATCCTTGCCGGTGATGTCCTGCTTGATCAGGGACAGCAGGAACAGGTGGTTCCTGGTGCCGCCGGAAACCACGTCGAAGCCGCGTTCGACGAATACCTGGGCCATGGCCTGGGCGTTCTTCACCACTTGCTCCTGGTAGGCCTTGAACTCGGGCTGCAGGGCTTCCTTGAAGCACACGGCCTTGGCGGCGATCACGTGCATCAGCGGGCCGCCCTGGCCGCCCGGGAATACGGCGGAGTTCAGCTTCTTCTCGATCTCTTCGTTGGCCTTGGCCAGGATCAGGCCGCCGCGCGGACCGCGCAGGGTCTTGTGGGTGGTGGTGGTGACCACGTCGGCGTAGGGCAGCGGGTTCGGGTAGACGCCAGCGGCAACCAGGCCGGCGACGTGGGCCATGTCGACGAACAGGTAGGCGCCTACCTTGTCGGCGATGGCGCGGAAGCGCGGGAAGTCCAGGATCTGCGAGTAGGCGGAGAAGCCGGCGATGATCATCTTCGGCTTGTGCTCCACTGCCAGGCGCTCGACTTCGTCGTAGTCGATCAGGCCGGTGGCGGTGTCCAGGCCGTACTGCACGGCCTTGTAGATCTTGCCGGAGAAGTTCACGGAAGCGCCGTGGGTCAGGTGGCCGCCGTGGGCCAGGCTCATGCCGAGGACGGTGTCGCCCGGCTGTACCAGGGCCTGGAATACGGCGCTGTTGGCCTGGGAGCCGGAGTGCGGCTGGACGTTGGCGTAGTCGGCGCCGAACAGTTGCTTGGCGCGGTCGATGGCCAGTTGCTCGACGATGTCGACGTACTCGCAACCACCGTAGTAGCGCTTGTGCGGGTAGCCCTCGGCGTACTTGTTGGTCAGCACGGAGCCCTGGGCTTCCATCACCGCCGGGCTGGTGTAGTTCTCGGAGGCGATGAGCTCGATGTGCTCTTCCTGGCGCTGGGCTTCTTGCTCCATGGCGGCGAACAGGTCGGCATCGTAGCGGGCGAGGGTCAAATCACGGCTGAACATGGCGGTCCTCATAAGGAACGGTGCTGGGAAAGCTGCGCATTCTACCTGATCGGTCGCGGGCTGGCATATGAAGGTCGGTCATGTGACAGACAAGTGGCCTTCATCCTGCAGGCTGGCCTGGGCCCGGTTCGAAGGATGGGTTGAGGCACGAAACCCATGCTGTACGGCCTTCGCCCTGACTTCAGCTGAGGACGAAGTCGGCGCTGGTGCCGAACAGCCGCTCGAACTGGGCCGCCGGCACCGGGTGGCCGAAGAGGTAGCCCTGCACTTCATCGCAGCCGTGTTCGCGGAGGAAGTTGAGCTGCGCGTGGGATTCCACGCCTTCGGCGATCACCGCCAGGTTCAGGCTGTGGGCCATGGCGATGATGGCGCGGGCGATCTGCGCGTCGCGCTCGCCGTCCGGCAGGCCGTCGACGAAGCTGCGGTCGATCTTCAGCACGTCGATGGGGAACTGCTTGAGGTAGTTGAGCGATGAGTAACCGGTGCCGAAGTCGTCCACCGCGATGCACAGGCCGAGGCGCTTGAGGTTTTCCAGGATCGCCATGGCTTCGCCCACATCGCGCATCAGGATGCTCTCGGTCAGTTCCAGCTCCAGGCAGGCCGGCGGCAGGCCGCTGGCTTGGATGCTGGCGGCGATGCGCTCGGCGAGCTGGCCATCGGCGAACTGGCGGGCGGAGATGTTCACCGAGATTTTCGGCAGGCGCATCTTCGCCTGATGCCAGGCCTTGAGCTGGCGGCAGGCCTCGCCGAGCACCCAGTCGCCCACCTGCACCACCAGGCCGAGTTCCTCCAGCACCGGTATGAAGTCCCCCGGCGGCACCAGCCCGCGCTTGGGGTGGCGCCAGCGCAGCAGGGCCTCGACACCGGTCAGGCGGCGGCCGTCGCCGGAGAATTGCGGCTGGTAGTACAGCAGGAACTCGCCTTGCTCCAGGGCGTGGCGCAGGTCGCTTTCCAGCTCCAGGCGCTCCAGGGCGCGGGCGTTCATGTCCGCCTGGTAGAACTGGAAGTTGTTCTTGCCGCGTTCCTTGGCGTGGTACATGGCGGTGTCGGCGTTCTTCATCAGCTGGCTCAGCTCGCGGCCATCCTGGGGCGAGAGGGCGATGCCGATGCTGGCGGTGACGAAGAATTCGCGGCCTTCGAGGACGAAGGGTCGGGCCAGGCTGTCGAGGATCTGCTCGGCCACATGGATGGCGCGGTTCAACGCCCCTTCGCGGCTGGCGCGCGGCTGCAGCAGCAGGGTGAACTCGTCGCCGCCCATGCGTGCCACGGTGTCGTCCTCATCGACGCAGGCGGCCAGGCGCACGGCGACGTCCTTGAGCATGCGATCGCCGGCGGCATGGCCGAGGGAGTCGTTGATCGGCTTGAAGCGATCCAGGTCGAGGAACATCAGCACCACCCATTCCTGGTGCCGCTCGGCGTGCTGCAGGGCGGTGTGCAGGCGATCCTGGAACAGGGTGCGGTTGGGCAGGTGGGTCAGGCCATCGTAGTAGGCCAGGCGGTGAATGCGCTGTTCGCTGGCCTTGCGCTCGCTGATGTCGCTGAAGAAGCAGACGTAGCTGACCAGGTCGCCGTCCTCGTCGTGCACCGCGGTGATGCCGACCCAGGCCGGGTAATTGTCGCCCTCGCGGCGCTTGAGCCAGATTTCGCCTTCCCAGCTGCCGCGCTGGTTGAGCTGGCTGAGGATGAAATTGAGCTGGTTGGCCTGCTGGCGGTCGGCAGTGAGCATGGCCGGCAGCTGGTCCAGCACATCCCGGGCCTTGTGGCCGGTGATGCGGCAGAAGGCTTTGTTGACCTGGACGATGTAGCCGGCCGGGTCGGTGACCAGGATGGCCGAGGTGGAATGCTCGAACACTGTGGCCGCCATACGCATGTCTTTTTCGGCGCGACGCTGCTGGCTGATGTCGCGGCCGACGCCGAGCACGCCTTCGAAGCGCCCGTATTCGTCCCACATCAGCATGGTGCGCAGTTCTACCGGGACCTTCTGCCCATCGGCGCGCATGCAGTCGAAGACGAACAGCCGCGCCGGCATCTGGCTGCGCAGTTCGGCCAGACGCTGCGGGTTGCCCAGGGCATTGCGGATCTGCTCCAGCTGCTCGAACAGGTCGTGCATCTGCCGTGTGTCGGCGGATATGCCATGGAACCCGTTGGCGATGGCCCAGTCGGCGCTGTAGCCGAGCACCGGCTGCACCGAGGGGCTGACGTAGTTGAGCTGGAGTTCGCTGTCGGTGGTGAAGATCACGTCGCTGATGCTTTCGGCCAGCATGCGGTAGCGGCGTCCGCTCTCGCGCATGGATTCGGTGGCTTCGATCTGCTCGGTGATGTCCTTGGCCACGCCGATCAGGCGGCTGACGCGTCCCTTCTCGTCGCGCGACAGGGCCTGTTCGCGGATGTCGAACCAGCGCCAGCTGCCGTCTTTGTGCCGCCAGCGTAGCTGGCACTGCAGCAGCAGGCCGTCGCCCACCACCTGCTGCAGGCTGCGCATGCGCCAGTACTGTTCGGTGTCGTCCGGGTGCAGCACCTCCTCCCAGAAGCGCTCGCCCATCCTCTGGATGTCTTCCCGGTCGTAGCCCAGCTGCGGGCCGAGGCGGTTGTTGGTGAGCATCACCCGCTTGTTGACGATGTCGTGCACATAGAGGGTATCGGGCAGCGCCAGCACCACGTCGGACCAGAAGCGCTCGCGCTCGATCAGCGACAGCTCGACCTCCTTGCGGCTGGTGATGTCGTTGATGCTCAGGGTGACTGCTTCCAGGTCCTGGATCATGTCCGGCAGGTGCAGAACCAGCCAAATGTGCCGCATCTGGCCCTGGGGGGTGACGATCTCGCTCTCCATTTCCAGGTGCTTCCTGCCGCCCAGCAGGGCCGCCATCAGCTGGAAGCGGATGCCGTCTTCATGCAGCGGATGGGTACCGATCAGTTGCCGCCAGGCCTGCTCGCTGCTGCTGACGCCCAAAAGGTGCATGGCCACCTGGTTGATCTCGGTGATACGCAGCCGCTGCAGCAGCTCGCCATGCTGCTGCGGGTTGTCCCTGATCCACGCGGCCAGGCTGGCGCGGTCGAGCAGGCCGAGTTGGATCAGGTGCTTGCGCAGGTCGGCGAGGTCGAGCACGCAGAGGGCGATGCCGCCGCCCTCGAAGATGTCCTGGTAGCGCCGCCGGGTTTCCTGCAGCACGCGCAGGGCACGCTGTTCTTCCGTGACATCGCGCAGTACCCAGACGTAGCCGAGCAACTGGGAGCCGTCGTCGAGGTCGTTGCGGGTCACGGCCAGCAGGCGCTGTTCGTTGCCGCGCTGGAATTGCACCAGGTCCGAGCCCAGCTCGTGGTCCAGGTTGGGGGTGTTGAGCAGCAACGGGTCCAGGCCCGGCAGCAGGGCCAGCAGGTGGTGGTCCCGGGCGGCCTCGCCGCTGATGCCGAACAGGGCTTCGGCCTGCGGGTTGAGGTAGCTCAGGCGTCCGTCCACCTGGGTCACCAGCACGCGTTCCTCGATCACGCCGAGGGCGCTGGCGGCCTGGCGCAGGGAACGCCGCGAGGCGTCGTTGAGCTCGAGCAGGCTGCGTTGCTCGCGCTGCAGGTAGTAGAGGGCGATCAGCGCCAGGCTGGCGCTGATGAGGAACAGCAGGAACTTGCTGAGCAGTTTGGGCAGCAGGCGGGTGCGCACCTGGCGTTCGTCGTGAAGGGCGCGGAGCTGCCAGTCACTGTGGCCCAGGGGCGAAACGAGGATGGTCTGCGCCTCCTGTTCGGCGGTCACCGGCATCACGATGGGGCTGCTGCGGCTGAACTTGCCGTTCTGCGCCAGGACCCGCTGGAGGAAGTGGTCTTCCAGCAGCCAGCGGTAGTCGCGGTCTTCATGCTTGAGCAGCCAGGTGCGGATGGCTTCGGCATCCAGGCGCAGGACCCAGTAGCCGCTGGGCTCGGGCAGGGGCGACTGGCGCAGGATCAGGTAGACCTCGCCACGGCCCTGGGGGCTGAAGGCGTAGTGGTAGGTCTGGCCTTCGGCACGCTGGACCAGGCTGGCGAGGAACAGGGTGTCGTCGCTGTTTGCCCGGGTGTCCGCCAGCGCGCCGCCGTTGGGATTGAGCCAGGCCAGGCTGGTGACCGATGGCAGGATGGGGCGCAGCAGGTCCAGTTCCGCCAGTTGCCGTTCTTCGCTCGCCGGGAGGGGCGGCCGCTGGCGGAGCAGGGTGAGTACGGCACCCGCCTTCATCTGCATGACCAGCTCAAGGTGACTGGCCAGCTCGCGGGTCAGGGTGTAGTTGCGCTCCCGGGCGCTGTCCTGCAGCTGCCGGTACTCCTGGTGTAATTGCCAGAGCAGCAGGGCCAGCATCAGCAGGACGAGGCCGGCCAGAAGGCCCTTGACCGAACCGCGCGCAGCAGCGTTGTCCAGGGGCTGTCCTGGCTCGGGCTGGGAGGTAGAGGGTGGGCTGGCTGGCACGGATAGCGTTCCTGCTTCTGCTCATGGGGGGCAGGTGACGGGGTGTCCCGGGCCAAGGGGCCGCGGGGCGCGCTAGCATGCCTTGAAGGGATGCAAAGTGCCAGTACGAGCGACGAGCGTCGTTTGCCCTCCCCGGCGCATTCCGGTAGCTTTGCCGCACGCGCGCGGGAGCGCCTGTTCCCTGATCGTCGCTCCCCGCCTTATTCCACACTCGTTACAGCACCAAGGTCAGTCATGGCTCAATACGTCTACACCATGCACCGGGTCGGCAAGGTCGTGCCCCCGAAGCGTGAGATCCTCAAAGACATTTCCCTGTCCTTCTTCCCGGGCGCGAAGATCGGCGTGCTCGGCCTGAACGGCGCGGGCAAGTCGACCCTCCTGCGCATCATGGCCGGGGTGGACACCGAGATCGATGGTGAAGCCCGGCCGATGCCTGGCATCAAGGTCGGCTACCTGCCCCAGGAACCCAAGCTGGATCCGGCCAAGAGCGTGCGTGACATCGTCGAAGAGGCCGTAGGCGAGATCAAACAGGCCCAGGCCCGCCTGGACGAAGTCTATGCCGCCTACGCCGAGCCGGACGCCGACTTCGACGCCCTGGCCGCCGAGCAGGCCAAGCTGGAAGCCATCCTCCAGGCCGCCGACGGCCACAACCTGGAGCGTCAGCTGGAAGTCGCCGCCGACGCCCTGCGCCTGCCGCCGTGGGACGCCAAGATCGAACACCTCTCCGGTGGCGAGAAGCGTCGCGTAGCCCTGTGCCGCCTGCTGCTGTCGGCTCCCGACATGCTGCTGCTGGACGAACCGACCAACCACCTGGATGCCGACTCGGTGGCCTGGCTGGAGCACTTCCTCCACGACTTCCCGGGCACCGTGGTTGCCATTACCCACGACCGTTACTTCCTCGACAACGTCGCCGGCTGGATCCTCGAACTGGACCGCGGCCACGGCATCCCGTTCGAAGGCAACTACTCCGGCTGGCTGGAATCCAAGGCCGCGCGCCTGGCCCAGGAAGCCAAGCAGGAAGCCTCCCACGCCAAGGCCATGAAGGCCGAACTGGAGTGGGTGCGCCAGGGCGCCAAGGGCCGTCAGGCCAAGTCCAAGGCCCGTCTGCAGCGCTTCGAGGAAATGCAGTCCCAGGAATTCCAGAAGCGCAGCGAAACCAACGAGATCTACATCCCGGCCGGTCCGCGCCTGGGCGACAAGGTCATCGAACTGCACAACGTCACAAAGGGCTATGGCGATCGCGTGCTGATCGACAACCTGTCCCTGAGCATCCCGAAAGGCGCCATCGTCGGCGTGATCGGCGGCAACGGCGCGGGCAAGTCCACCCTGTTCCGCATGCTGACCGGCAAGGAGCAACCGGACTCGGGCACCATCGAGATCGGTGAAACCGTGCAGATCGCCAGCGTCGACCAGAGCCGCGACAGCCTGGATGGCACCAAGACCGTCTGGGAGCAGGTGTCCGACGGCTTCGAGCAGATCAGGATCGGCAACTACGAAGTCCCGTCGCGCAGCTACGTCGGCCGCTTCAACTTCAAGGGCGCCGACCAGCAGAAGTTCGTCAAGGACCTCTCCGGTGGTGAGCGTGGCCGCCTGCACCTGGCCCTGACCCTGAAGCAGGGCGGCAATGTGCTGCTGCTCGACGAACCGTCCAACGACCTCGACGTGGAAACCCTGCGCGCGCTGGAAGAAGCGCTGCTGGACTTCCCCGGCTCCGCCATCGTGATCTCCCACGACCGCTGGTTCCTGGACCGTATCGCCACCCACATCCTCTCCTACGAGGACGACGGCAAGGTGACCTTCTTCGAAGGCAACTACACCGAGTTCGAAGCGGACCGCAAGAAACGCCTCGGCGAGGCTGCCGCCCAGCCGCACCGCGTGCGTTACAAGAAGCTGGCGCAGTAAGCGCCAACAGGACAACGGAGCCGCAAGGCTCCGTTGTCGTTTCTGGAGGTTCGATGAAGGGATTCAGCCACTACCTGTTCTGGCTTTCGTCCCTGGCGCTGTTCGGGGTCTGCGGCCTGTACTTTTCCTTCTACCCCTCTCCCGCCTGGAAGGTGCTGTCCGTGCCCTGTTCCCTGGCCCTGGGGGGCGGGCTCTATGCCTGGCTGGCCCGGCGCGAGCGCTTCAGCACCCTGTTCGGGCTGGAAACCGCTGCCGCACGCTGGCAATTGCACCTGACCCTGGGGTCGCTGCTGGCGCTGGTGGTCTGGGGTGCCCTGCAGGTCCCCGTTGCCGCGCTCTATACCCAATGGCTGGGAGACGACGCCGAATTCTCCGCCCGCGTGCTGGGCAAGGTGTCCGGGGGGCTGGGTTGCCAGTTCCGCGTGGAGCTGGCGCTGGACGATGCCGCCATGGGCGTGGGCGTCTGCGTGACCGAGGATGTCTGGCGCTCCCTGCCGGACCATGGCGTGGTGGTGATGCGTGGCAAGCGCAGCGAACTGGGTATCGATCTGCGGGCGATCCAGCAAAAGCCCATGGCGCGCTGAAGCAGCGAGCCTGAAGTGATCTTTCGCGGTGCAATGACGGGTCGCTTTGGTGCAATCCGACTGCCGGCAACCGGCAGTGGAAATGCCTGATTCAGACGGTGTTTGCGTGAGCAAGTCCCTGTAGGTTTCACCCTAATTACATCCAATGCACCAAAAAGTTTCATAAATGCGTCATTTCGCCCTATCTAGGTGCCGCGGCGCTTGGTAGAGTCTCGCGCCAGAAATTGTTCACAAAAGAAAACTGGTGAGACACATGACGCAATCCGTCGACGCTTTCCTGCTGCGCCTGAAGCAGCGCGACCCTGACCAGCCTGAGTTCCATCAGGCGGTGGAAGAGGTGCTGCGCAGTCTCTGGCCATTCCTTGAAGCCAATCCGAAGTACCTGGAGGCCGGCATCATCGAGCGGATCGTCGAGCCGGAGCGTGCTGTCCTGTTCCGGGTACCCTGGGTCGACGATGCCGGCCGTGTGCAGGTGAACCGTGGCTATCGCGTGCAGATGAGCAGCGCCATCGGCCCGTACAAGGGCGGCCTGCGTTTCCATCCGTCGGTGAACCTCGGCGTGCTGAAGTTCCTGGCCTTCGAGCAGGTATTCAAGAACTCCCTGACCTCGCTGCCCATGGGTGGCGGCAAGGGCGGTTCGGACTTCGACCCCAAGGGCAAGAGCGACGCGGAAGTCATGCGCTTCTGCCAGTCCTTCATGAGCGAGCTGTACCGCCACATCGGCGCCGACCTCGACGTGCCGGCCGGTGATATCGGCGTCGGCGCCCGCGAAATCGGCTTCCTCTTCGGCCAGTACAAGCGCCTCTCCAACGAGTTCACCTCGGTCCTCACCGGCAAGGGCCTGGCCTACGGCGGCAGCCTGATCCGCCCCGAAGCCACCGGCTACGGCTGCGTCTACTTCGCCCAGGAAATGCTCAAGGGCCTCGGCCGGGATTTCGACGGCCAGCGTGTGGCCATTTCCGGTTCCGGCAACGTGGCCCAGTACGCGGCGCAGAAGGTGATGGAGCTGGGCGGCAAGGTGATTTCCATGTCCGACTCCGAAGGCACCCTGTTCGCCGAGGCCGGCCTGACCCTGGAACAGTGGGAAGAGCTGATGGAACTGAAAAACGTCCGCCGTGGCCGCATCAGCGAGCTGAACGCGCCGGGCCTGCGCTTCATGCCCGGCCAGCGTCCCTGGTCGCTGCCCTGCGACATCGCGCTGCCCTGCGCCACCCAGAACGAGCTCAACGGCGAAGATGCCCGCACGCTGCTGGCCAATGGCTGCATCTGCGTGGCCGAAGGCGCCAACATGCCGTCGACCCTCGAGGCGGTGGACCTGTTCCTCGAAGCGGGCATCCTCTTCGCCCCGGGCAAGGCATCCAACGCCGGCGGCGTGGCCACCAGCGGCCTGGAAATGAGCCAGAACGCCATGCGCCTGCACTGGACCGCCGGCGAGGTGGACCAGCGCCTGCACGGCATCATGCAGAACATCCACCACGCATGCGTGAGCTACGGCGAAGAAAACGGCCGGATCAACTACGTGAAAGGCGCCAACATCGCCGGCTTCGTGAAAGTCGCCGACGCCATGCTGGCGCAGGGCGTGGTGTAACACTGCGGGCCCTTGGCGAATTCATTCGCCAAGGGCAGCCTGGCTGCCCTTTCCAGCTCCGTAGCCCCTACAGGTTTTCGTCAGTTCGGATGTAGCGCCTTCCCCATGGCACCGGTGCTGTGAACAAGGCCGTCAGCCCTTGACGCAGACCACCTGGCGCAGGGTGTGCACCACTTCCACCAGGTCGCGCTGGGCCGCCATCACCGCGTCTATGTCCTTGTAGGCCATCGGGATCTCGTCGATCACATCCTTGTCCTTACGGCATTCCACATGGGCGGTGGCGCGGACCTGGTCTTCCACGGTGAACAGCTTCTTCGCCCGCCCACGGCTCATCGCGCGGCCGGCGCCGTGGCTGCAGGAGCAGAACGCCTCTTCGTTGCCCAGGCCGCGGACGATGAAGCTCTTCGCGCCCATGGAGCCGGGAATGATGCCCAGCTCCCCCTTCTGCGCCGACACCGCGCCCTTGCGCGTCACCAGCACCTCGCGGCCGAAGTGCCATTCCTTCTGCACGTAGTTGTGGTGGCAGTTCACCGCTTCCAGGCTGGCTTCGAAAGGCTTCCTGAGCACTTTGCGCGCTGCATCGATCACCGCCTGCATCATCAGGGCGCGGTTCTGCCGGGCGAAGTCCTGGGCCCAGCCCACGGCTTCCACGTAGTCGTCGAAGTGCCTGCTGCCTTCTTCGAAATAGGCCAGGTCGCGGTCCGGCAGGTTGGCGATGTGCTGGCGCATGTCGGCCTGGGCCAGTTCGATGAACAGCGTGCCGATGGCATTGCCCACCCCGCGCGAGCCGCTGTGCAGCATGAACCAGACGCGGTCGGCCTCGTCCAGGCAGACCTCGATGAAGTGGTTGCCGGTGCCCAGGGTGCCGAGGTGGTGGCGGTTGTTGGTCTTCTCCAGGCGCGGGTACTTCGAGGTGATCGCCTTGAAGCGCCTGGCCAGGGGGCGCCAGGCCTGGTCGGCGGCATCCGGCACATTGTCCCAGGCGCCCTGGTCGTGCCTGCCGAAGGTCTTGCCGTGGGGCACCGCGCGTTCGATGGCGCTGCGCAGGCCGTGGAGATTGTCCGGCAGGTCGCTGGCGCGCAGGGAGGTGAGGGCGGCGATCATGCCGCAACCGATATCCACGCCCACGGCGGCGGGAATGATGGCGCCCACGGTCGGGATCACGCTGCCGATGGTCGAGCCCTTGCCCAGGTGCACGTCGGGCATCACCGCCAGGTGCTTGTAGATGAAGGGCATCTTCGCCGTGTTGATCAGTTGCTGGCGGGCTTCGTCTTCCACCGGCACGCCCTGGGTCCACAGGCGGATGGGCTTGCCGCCGGCCACCTCAAGCACTTGCGGGCTGTTCGCTTTCATCTGGATTGCCTGATGAACATGTGGATAACCATTCTGGGCCTGTTCGCTCAGGCCGGGTGCGCATCTTACCGACGGAGCTCCTGCGGGCGGCGTTCCGCGAGCGAAGCAGTCCCCGTCAATAGTGGTACCACTTCAGCTCCAGCATCACTTCGTTCACCGGCGCGGCGAGCTGGCTGAACGCCCGTTGCGCGGTCAGGCGCAGGCCGAGGTTGCGGGAGATTTCCCATTGCTGGTTGAGGGACAGCCGGCGGCGGACTTCGCCATTGTGGAAGTAGTCCCCGGCGGCTTCCAGGCTCGTGGTGCCCAGCGGGTTGTGCCAGAGCAGGCCGGTGTTGAAGCCGGCGGCGCTGGCGACGAAGGGGGCGAAGTCTTCGTTGTGCTCGATGCGGGCGGTAGCCAGGGCAAAGCCGAGGGCGTCCTCGCCGAAATTCCACGAGCCGCCGACGCCGCCATTGAGGTGGCTCACCAGGCGTTCGTCGCCATCCTCGCCCAGTACGCGCTCCAGGCCGCCGGCAACCTGCCAGGACAGCGGCTTGAGCAGTTCACCGCGCGGGGTCAGGGAACGGATGGTGGCGAAGTCCAGACGCTGTAGCTGCCAGTGGTTGTCTTCGTACTGGCGCAGCTTGAGCTGGAGGATCTCGATCTGCGCCCCCAGCGGGAAGCCGGACAGGTTGTCGTTGAGATCGTGATAGGCCATGCGCAGGCCGTATTCGGCGAAGGCGCGGTCCTCGCGGGTGCCGGCGCCCAGTTGCCAGGTGCGCGATTCGTGGCCTTCCTCGGGCAGGCCGGGACGCTGCACTTCCAGCGCCGGCGGCGGATTGCGGTTGATGCCCTGCAGCAGCCTGAAGCTGCGGTTGGCCATCTCGCGGGTGCGGTCTTCGCCGGTGGAACGGTAGCGCACCAGGCGGAAGGCGGCGTCCTGGATCAGGGCGCGGCGCGGGGCGGGCAGGGCGAGGAAGGCCGGGTCGTCGAGCAACTGCTCGTCGTCGGCCAGGCGCAGCACCCACTGCTGTTCGGCGTTGTCCAGGGGCTCGGCGCGGGCCAGCAGCTCCTTTTCCCGCGAGGGGCGGTAGTCGATGGACTCCACCAGGCCGGCCTGCTTGACCGCGCGCACCGTGTCGGTGGGGATGGCGGTGATCGGGAACTGATCGGTGAGTTCGATGCCAGGACGCGCGATCTCCAGCAGCTCCAGCAGGCGATAGGAGCAGTTCTCGTCGAAGAAGTAGTAGTCGAAGCGAATCTGCTTGAGTTCCCAGACGTGCTCGACCATGCGCCCGGTTTCCTCCGGGGTGAGGTTCAGGCGGTACTCCCAGAGATCGCGGTTCTCCAGGCGGCTGTATTCCTTGAGCTTGTCGCGATAGGGCACCAGGGCGAACAGGCCGGGGTAGCCGCCCATCAGGCCCTTCCAGGCATAGAGGATGCTGTTGTCCGCACCCTCGATGAAGGCGCCGAAGTTCAGCGCATAGCTGAGCATCACCGTGTTGTTTTCGTGGAAGTCCGGCTGGTCGATGCGCAGCAGGGTGTGGCCGAACATGGACGAGGGGCTGTTCAGGTAGGCGGCGGGGAACACCAGCACCGTGCTGTGCGGGTTGACGTCGGCGTACCAGGTCTTGAACTCGCTGCAGGCCGGCTGCGGCAGGTCGTCGAGCCGGAGCTGTTCGCGCAGCCAGCGGGTGCGCGCCGGGTAGGTGCACTGCGGGTGCCTGTCGCCCTGATCGGCCGGGGTGTAGAGCGCCTCCAGGGTGGCGCGCAGTTCGGCTTCCGGGTTGCCCGGCCCGTCCTCGGCGAGGAAAAAATCGGCATCGTCCACATAGCTGCGCCAGCCGCGCAGCTTGCCCGTCTCGTAATGCCCCAGGGCGATCCAGTAGGGATCGCTGGCCAGGCTCTGCAGGCGTTCAGCGGGGATTTGGGGAGCGGCGTGGGCGGTGATCCAGGTGCACAGGGCGAGGTACGGGAAAATCCGTTTCAAGGGCGCGGCTCTTCTTCATGAGAGGTTCGTCGGGGGGAGCTTTGGGGAAGGCCGGGCGAGTGTCAAGCGAGGCCAGGAGGCGCATTTGCGCAAGTTTGCACGGGCGGGATGCAGGCTGCGTTACAGCGTCCACACTTAAGGGGTGAACTGGGGAGATTCCAGCATGACCGCAACCGATCCGAGGGCGACTCTTGACGCCCTGATAGCGGAGTACACCGCCCGCGCCAATTCCATTCGCGAGGATCTTGCTCGCAGCCACTCGCCGGATTTCGCCGAACAGGCGGGAGAACGGGAGAACGATGAGGTGCTCGAGGCCATCCTGGCCGAAACCGAGGCGGCGCTGCGCCGCGTGGGGCTGGCCAAGCTGCGCCTGGCAGACGGCAGCTACGGCTATTGCCAGCGCTGCGGCGAGCCCATCGAGCCGGCGCGCCTGGCGATACTGCCCGCCGCCGAGTACTGCCTGGACTGCGCCGATCGCGAGCACTGACAACCCCTGGCGCAATGCCTTGCCAGTGATGTCGGGGCGGCGCCAGAATGCGGCCATTGCTTTCTTGCCGAGCCATTAAGGACACTCGATGCCTGATTCCTTCGCTGCGAGCCTGCGACTGGCGCCCGATGCGCTGACCCGTCCGTTCGAGCCCCATCAGTTCAATTTCAAGACCACCGACGACCTCGAGCCCTTCCGCGGCGTACTCGGCCAGGAACGCGCGGTGGAAGCTCTGCAGTTCGGCGTGGCCATGCCGCGTCCGGGTTACAACGTCTATGTGATGGGGGAACCGGGCACCGGCCGCTTCTCCTTCGTCAAACGCTACCTCAAGGCCGAGGGCAAGCGCCTGCAAACCCCGGCGGACTGGCTCTACGTCAACCATTTCGACGAGCCGCGCGAGCCGCGCGCCCTGCAGTTGCCGGCCGGCGAGGCGAGCGGCTTCATCTGCGACATCGAGCATCTGGTGGATAACCTGCTGTCCACCTTCCCGGCGGTCTTCGAGACGCCCACCTACCAGCAGAAGAAGAGCGCCATCGATCGCGCCTTCAACCAGCGCTACGACCGTGCCCTGGATGTGATCGAACGGCTCGCGCTGGAGAAGGACGTCGCCCTCTACCGCGACAGCGCAAACATTGCCTTCACCCCGATGAAGGATGGCAAGGCCCTGGACGAGGCGGACTTCGCCCAGTTGGACGAAGCCGAGCGCGAGCGCTTCCATGATGACATCGCCATGCTGGAGGAGCGCCTGAACGAGGAGCTGTCCAGCCTGCCGCAGTGGAAGCGCGAGTCCAGCAACCAGCTGCGCCAGCTCAACGAGGAAACCATTACCCAGGCCCTGCAGCCGCTGCTTTCGCCGCTCTCGGAGAAGTACGCGGAAAACGCCGGGGTGGTGGCCTATCTGCAGGCGATGCAGGTGAACCTGCTGAAAACGGTGGTGGACCAGCTGCTGGACGACAAGCCGGACGCCCAGCGCCGTGAGCTTCTGGAAGAGCAGTACTGCCCCAGCCTGGTGGTTGGCCATCACGCCAGCGGGGGCGCTCCCGTGGTGTTCGAGCCGCATCCCACCTACGACAACCTGTTCGGCCGCATCGAGTACGGCACCGACCAGGGCGCCCTCTACACCAGCTATCGCCAGCTGCGCCCGGGTGCGTTGCACCGGGCCAATGGCGGTTTCCTGATCCTCGAGGCGGAGAAACTGCTGGGCGAGCCCTTCGTCTGGGATGCCCTCAAGCGCGCCCTGCAGTCGCGCAAGCTGAAGATGGAGTCGCCTCTTGCGGAACTCGGTCGCCTGGCCACCGTCACCCTGACGCCGCAGGTGATCCCGCTGCAGGTGAAGGTGATCATCATCGGCTCGCGCCAGCTCTACTACACGCTGCAGGACCTGGATCCGGACTTCCAGGAGATGTTCCGCGTGCTGGTGGACTTCGACGAGGAGATCGCCCTGTCGGACGACAGCCTCGAACAGTTCGCCCAGTTGCTGAAAACCCGCACCTCGGAAGAGGGCATGGCGCCGCTCACCGCTGCCGCCGTGGCCCGCCTGGCCACCTACAGTGCGCGCCTGGCGGAGCACCAGGGGCGCCTGTCGGCGCGCATCGGTGATCTGTTCCAGCTGGTCAGCGAAGCGGACTTCATCCGCAGCCTGGCTGGCGAGCCGGTAACCGACGTGGGCCACATCGAGCGCGCCCTCAAGGCCAAGGCCACCCGCACCGGCCGGGTATCGGCACGCATCCTCGACGACATGCTGGCGGGGGTGATCCTGATCGATACCGCCGGCGCCGCCGTGGGCAAGTGCAACGGCCTGACCGTGCTGGAAGTGGGCGACTCGGCCTTCGGCGTGCCGGCGCGGATTTCCGCGACCGTCTATCCCGGCAGCTCGGGCATCGTCGACATCGAGCGCGAGGTCAACCTTGGCCAGCCGATCCACTCCAAGGGCGTCATGATCCTCACCGGTTACCTCGGCAGCCGCTATGCGCAGGAATTCCCCCTGGAAATCTCCGCGAGCATCGCCCTGGAGCAGTCCTACGGCTACGTGGACGGCGACAGCGCCTCCCTCGGCGAGGCCTGCACCCTGATCTCCGCGCTGTCGCGCACGCCGCTCAAGCAGTGCTTCGCCATCACCGGCTCGATCAACCAGTTCGGTGAAGTGCAGGCAGTGGGCGGGGTCAACGAGAAGATCGAAGGCTTCTTCCGCCTGTGCGAAGCCCGCGGCCTGACCGGTGAACAGGGTGTGATCATCCCTCACGCCAACGTCACCACCCTGATGCTCGACGAGCGCGTGCTGGATGCGGTGCGCAAGGGGCGCTTCCATGTCTACGCCGTGCGCCAGGCCGACGAGGCCCTGAGCCTGCTGGTGGGTGAGCCGGCAGGCGTGCCTGACGAGAAGGGTCAGTTCCCCGAAGGCAGCGTCAACGCCCGTGTGGTGGCGCGGCTGCGGGAAATCGCCGAGATGGGGCTGGAGGAAGAGGAGAAGGCGGCGCCCGCCCAGGAAGTCGCCGAGATGGTCGCCAAGGTCGCAGCGCCGCCCAAGCCGGCGCGCAAGGGGCCGAAGCAGGAGCCCGGCAAGGCGCCGGTTCCGGACAAGACCCAGGGACCGTCCTGATCGATCCCGTGACCGGCCATGCTGGGGCGAGTTCCCGGCGTGGCTGGTCAGTCACCGAACAGCAGGAAGGGAGGCTCGCGCAATCGGCCTCCCTTCGCGTTTCCCTCATCCTGTTCACAGGGTTATCCACAGTTTGCGTGGATAAGCGTCGCGCTTTCGCAGGTCTACACTCGGGTGTAGGCTGAATTCAGGCCCCTGCGAGGAAAGCCGCCATGACGCGCAACCTCTGCCTTACCCGCCAATGCCTGGGACTGGAGACCCGGATCGAGTGCGTGATCCGTCCGCTGGCGGGAGAGAATGGACTCTGGACGCTGCTCTGTGCGGCGGGAATGTCGGGGGAGCAACCCTCGGCGATCAAAGCCCAGGGCCCATTCCACGGGCCTTTCGTGGCGGAATCGGTGCTCTCGGCGATTGCCGACTGCCTGGCGGAGCAGGGCTATACCGAAGCTCACGACCCGCCGATCTGGCGACTGCACCTGCAAGGCGAGCTGCGACGCCTCAACGGCACGCGCTGCCGAAGCCTGGGTGACTGCCAGTTCCGTCCCGAAAGCTGACAGAGGCTGGTTGATCATTTTTTGAGCAGTGTCTGCCCGTCAGCACCGGGAGCGGTGTTGGCGCTTTGGTCCAGCGTTCGCACACAGACTTATCCACAGCGTTTGGGGATATTTCTTCCTGCCTTGCAGTTATTTTTCTGCAGAAAACTCCTCGTTATACTCGCGGCCGGTTTTTTACTGACTACGAGAAGCCATGGAACGCTTTCTGGAAAACTCGATGTACGCCGCGCGCTGGCTGCTGGCTCCGATCTACTTCGGCCTGTCGCTGGCCTTGCTGGCGTTGTCCCTGAAATTCTTCCAGGAGATCGTGCATATCCTGCCGCACGTCTTCGAGAAGTCCGAGGCGGACCTGATCCTGGTGCTGCTCTCGCTGATCGACATGTCCCTGGTGGGCGGCCTGCTGGTGATGGTGATGATCTCCGGCTACGAGAACTTCGTCTCGCAACTGGACATAGACGAGGACAAGGAGAAGCTGAGCTGGCTCGGCAAGATGGACTCCGGCTCGCTGAAGATGAAGGTGGCGGCCTCCATCGTGGCGATTTCCTCCATCCACCTGCTGCGCATCTTCATGGACGCGCAGAACGTCGATAACAGCAAGATCATGTGGTACGTGATCCTGCACATGACCTTCGTCCTCTCCGCCTTTGCCATGGGCTACCTGGACAAGATGACCAAGCACGACCACTGATTCACGCGCAGCCCCCTTCCGGACCGCCCGTTCGCTGAAAAGCGGACGGGCGGTCGCGTTTCTGCCGTCTGCTGCCGGCCTTGTGCATTAGATTTGAGGTGTACAGCGCGCGAGGGCGACGTCATGAAATTGCACGACCTCACCAGCCATGCCCGTGCCGGGCACGTCGAAGAAATCAACCTGATCTCCCTGGAAGGGGGTATCTACCTGCTGGAGGCTCGCATCGATGGCCATTCCCACCATCTGGACGATGGCCGGGGCCATGCCACGCACCTGCGTTCGGTGGAGCATGCCCGGGAAGTGCTCCACGAGTTCCCGGACCTGCCGTTCCACCTGGTGCACAGCGTGGTGCATGACGAGATGTGTGGAATGGATGCCGATAGCCAGGACACCGTGAGGGTCCCCATCTCGACACGTGTTTCCCACTGAACGGATGGTGGCTCGGAGCCCGCGCCGGGGCAGTGGAAGCTGTGCTAGTCTGGCCGGCCTTTTTACCCTGAGCGGAGCTCCGCGATGTCCCAACTCGACCTTTCCACCGACGAAACCCGCGTCAGCTACGGCATTGGCCGCCAGCTCGGCGACCAGATCCGTGACAATCCTCCGCCCGGCGTGAGCCTGGATGCCGTGCTCGCGGGTCTCAGCGATGCCTTCCAGGGCCTGGAAAGCCGCGTCGACGGTGCTGCCCTGTCTGCCAGCTTCCGCGTGATCCGCGAGCGCATGCAGGCTGAAGCCCAGGCCAAGGCGGAAGCCGCCGCTGGTGCCGGCCGCGCCTACCTGGAAGAGAACGCCAAGCGCGAGGGCGTGACCGTCCTGGCCTCCGGCCTGCAATACGAGGTGCTGGTAGCGGGCGAGGGCGCCAAGCCGTCGGCCGAAGACACCGTGCGCACCCACTACCACGGCACGCTGATCGACGGCACCGTGTTCGACAGCTCCTACGATCGTGGCCAGCCCGCCGAATTCCCGGTGGGCGGCGTGATCGCCGGCTGGGTGGAAGCCCTGCAGCTGATGAATACCGGCAGCAAGTGGCGTCTGCACGTACCGAGCGAACTGGCCTACGGCGGCCAGGCTGTCGGCAGCATCCCGCCGCACAGCGTGCTGGTGTTCGACGTGGAGCTCCTGGACATCCTCTGATCCAGGTGACTCCTGGGCGAGCCGTCCCTGGCCCGCCCAGTACCCGCGAGGGCGCCTTTGCCCTCGCTGCAAGCCGGCGCCCGGGCGCCGGCATTGCGGATGACGCGTCCCGGCGTCACCCGGATTCCCAAATCCCTTTCAGTGCGCCTCACCGTGGGGGCGCAGCGCCCTGGCGTAGCAGAACAGGAAGAGATTGCGCACCAGCTCCTTGAGTACCAGCGGTTCGCTGGAGTTCAGACCGGCGAGGTCAAGGTCGCCCTGGTCGCGCAGTTCGTCGAGGTCTTGTTCTTCCAGTACGGCGCACACCTCACCGGTTTCCCGATGGAGTATCCGCAGGTAGGGGTCGGGGCGATCCAGCCAGGCATCGATCAGGTAGGTCATGGCTCATCTCCTTGAAAAACGCAGAGATGAGAATAATTCCTATTAGCAAAATAACAAGCCCCAATCGATGCCTTTCATCGAGGCAGAAAAAAGCCCGTCACCAGGACGGGCTTTTCAGCGGATCGGGACTCAGTGGGTCCGCGCTACGGCGAATTCTGTGAGCTCGATCAGGGCATCGCGGTAGGCGTTGGACGGCAGCGCGTCCAGGCAGGCGATGGCGCGGGCGGCGTAGTCGCGGGCCAGGCGCGCGGTGTAATCCAGGGCGCCGGCGGCTTCGACCGCGGCACGGATGCCTTCCAGGTCCTGGCTGCCGCCTTGCTGGATGGCCTTGCGCACCAGGTTGGCCTGCTCCGGAGAACCGTCGCGCATGGTGGCGATCAGCGGCAGGGTGGGCTTGCCTTCGGCCAGGTCGTCACCGACGTTCTTGCCGAGGGTGGCGGCATCACCGCGGTAGTCGAGCAGGTCGTCCACCAGCTGGAAGGCAATGCCCAGGGCGTCGCCGAACTGGCGCAGGGCTTCGGCCTGTTCGGCGCTCGCGCCGGCCAGCATCGCTGCGCTGTGGGTAGAGGCCTCGAAGAGCATCGCGGTCTTGCCGCGGATGACTTCCATGTAGGTTTCTTCGGTGGTGCTGGCGTCGCGGATCTTGGACAGCTGCAGCACTTCGCCTTCGGCGATGACCCGGGTGGCCTGGGAGATGATGCGCATCACCGGCATGGAGCCGAGTTCCACCATCATTTCGAAGGAGCGGGCATAGAGGAAGTCGCCCACCAGCACGCTCGGCGCGTTGCCCCACAGGGCATTGGCGGTGGAGCGGCCGCGGCGCAGGCCGGAAGCGTCCACCACGTCGTCGTGGAGCAGGGTGGAGGTGTGCAGGAACTCGATGGTGGCGGCCAGCAGGCGCAGCTGGTCGCCGCCGAAGCCCAGGGCATTGCCGCTCAGCAGGACCAGGAGCGGGCGCAGGCGCTTGCCGCCGGCGGAGACGATGTAATCACCGATCTTCTCCACCAGGGGAACGCGGGAGGTCAACTGCCGGCGAATGATGTCGTCGACTGCGGTAAAATCGTCCGCCACCACGCGGTAGAAAGCCTGGGGTTGCATCAGCCAGAGGTGCTCCAATTGGGATGCGCGGCATGCTAGGGACCGGGCCGGGGGCTGTCAAGGCGAGCGCTGGCGGTGCTTGCGCGGCAATCGTGGCTTGCGTACAATCGCGGCCCCTGAACTTCCTTGGGCATTTTCCTGCCTTACGCAATTGCACGGGTGTCAGTTCCGGCCCCATGCAGCCATGCCGACCCATACCTCTTTCTATAAAGCGTCGGGTGAGCAGGTTTAACGGAGAAAATCCATGTACGCAGTTATCGTTACCGGCGGCAAGCAATACAAAGTCGCTGAAGGTGAATTCCTGAAAGTCGAGAAGCTCGAAGTCGCCACCGGCGAATCCGTGACTTTCGACCGCGTCCTGCTGATCGGCAATGGCGAAGACGTGAAAATCGGTGCTCCGGTCGTAGATGGCGCCAAAGTAGTCGCTGAAGTGGTCTCCCAGGGCCGTCACGACAAAGTGCGCATCATCAAGTTCCGTCGTCGTAAGCACCACATGAAGCGCCAGGGCCACCGCCAGTGGTTCACTGAAATCAAGATCACCGGCATCCAGGCCTAATTTCCTTTTTGGAGGATTTGACTCATGGCACACAAAAAAGCTGGCGGTTCTACCCGCAACGGCCGCGACTCAGAAAGTAAACGCCTTGGCGTGAAGCTTTACGGCGGCCAGGCTGTCAAGGCCGGCAACATCATCGTGCGTCAGCGCGGCACCAAGTTCCACGCCGGTTTCGGCGTAGGCCTGGGCAAGGACCACACCCTGTTCGCTAAAGTGGACGGCGTGATCAAGTTCGAGGTCAAAGGTGCTTTCGGTCGCAAGTACGTGAGCATCGTCGCTGCCTGATAGCGACCTCGCTGGAAGAGCCCCGTCTTGCGACGGGGCTTTTTTGTTTCTGCTTCGTGGAAACTCTGCATCGGGCAGGGTTCCCTGTATCCTATGTGCTTTGTTTCACTCAACCCGTCCCCGTGGCGGGAGGCGTCCTGATGAAATTCGTCGATGAAGTATCGATCTTTGTAAAAGCGGGCGACGGCGGCAACGGCCTGATGAGTTTCCGTCGCGAAAAATTCATTGAGAAGGGCGGCCCCAACGGTGGTGACGGGGGCGATGGCGGCTCCGTGTTCATGGAGGCCGATCCGAATCTCAATACCCTGGTGGATTATCGCTACACCCGTCGTTTCGATGCCCAGCGCGGTGAGAACGGCGGCAGCAAGGACTGCACCGGGCGCAAGGGTGATGACCTGATCCTGCCGGTGCCGGTGGGCACCACGGTGATCGACGCGTCCACCCAGGAAATCATCGGCGACCTGACCAAGCCGGGTCAGCGCCTGCTGGTGGCCCAGGGTGGCTGGCACGGCCTGGGCAACACCCGTTTCAAATCCAGTACCAACCGCGCGCCGCGCCAGACCACCAAGGGCAAGCCGGGCGAGTCCCGCGACCTCAAGCTGGAGCTGAAGGTGCTGGCTGACGTTGGCCTGCTGGGGCTGCCGAATGCCGGCAAGAGCACCTTCATTCGCGCGGTATCCGCCGCCAAGCCGAAGGTCGCCGACTACCCCTTCACCACCTTGGTGCCGAACCTCGGTGTGGTCAGCGTGGGGCGCTTCAAGTCCTTCGTCGTGGCCGACATTCCCGGCCTGATCGAGGGCGCTGCCGAAGGTGCCGGCCTCGGCATTCGTTTCCTCAAGCACCTGGCGCGTACCCGCCTGTTGCTGCACATCGTCGACATGGCGCCGCTGGACGAAAGCGATCCGGCCGAAGCTGCCGCGACCATCATCGAAGAGCTTGCCCGATTCAGCCCTGCGCTGACCGAGCGTGATCGCTGGCTGGTGCTGAACAAGGCCGACCAGCTTCTCGACGAGGATCGTGATGCACGCATGAAGGCGGTGATCGAGCGCCTGGGTTGGGAGGGGCCGGTATTCGTGATTTCCGCCCTGGAGCGCGAAGGTACCGAGGCGCTTTCCCAGGAGATCATGCGTTACCTCGACGAGCGCAGCCTGCGCATGGAGGAGGACCCAGAATACGCCGAACGGCTCACCGAGCTGGATCAGCGCATCGAGGACGAGGCGCGTGCCCGTCTGCAGGCCATGGATGACCAGCGCGCCCTGCGCCGTGCCGGCCTGAAGAGTGCCGGTGCCGACGATGACGACGATTTCGATGACGACGAGGATGACGGCGACGGGCCGGAAATCTTCTACGTGCCCTGAGCCCGGCGCCGCCCGGCGCTGTGGAGTGTTCGCATGGCCGCGCGCCTTGCCGCGCGGCCTTCTAGCTAAGGTTGGACGATATGCGGGACAAGGTGACTGGCGCGCAGCGCTGGGTGGTGAAGATCGGTAGTGCGTTGCTCACGGCTGATGGCCGTGGGCTGGATCGTTCGGCCATGGCGGTTTGGGTCGAGCAAATGGTGGCCCTGCGCGATGCGGGCGTAGAACTGGTGCTGGTGTCTTCCGGTGCCGTGGCGGCGGGTATGAGCCGCCTGGGCTGGAGCAGTCGCCCGAGCGCCGTGCATGAGCTGCAGGCTGCGGCTTCTGTGGGGCAGATGGGCTTGGTCCAGGCCTGGGAGTCCAGTTTCGCCGAGCATGGCCGCCACACTGCGCAGATCCTGCTCACCCACGACGACCTGTCGGATCGCAAGCGCTACCTGAATGCGCGCAGCACTCTGCGTACGCTGGTGGAGCTGGGGGCGATCCCGGTGATCAACGAGAACGACACCGTGGTCACCGACGAGATCCGTTTCGGCGACAACGACACCCTGGCGGCCCTTGTGGCCAACCTGGTGGAAGCCGACCTGCTGGTGATCCTCACCGACCGCGATGGCATGTTCGACGCCGATCCGCGCCACAACCCCGATGCTCAGCTGATCTTCGAGGCTCGTGCCGATGACCCGGCCCTGGATGCCGTGGCCGGCGGAACCGGTGGTGCCTTGGGGCGCGGCGGTATGCAGACCAAGCTGCGTGCGGCTCGCCTGGCGGCGCGCTCCGGTGCCTACACGGTGATCGTCGGCGGGCGCATCGAGCGGGTGCTGGATCGCCTCAAGGCTGGCGAGCGCCTGGGTACGCTGCTGGCGCCCGAGCGCGGCACGCTGGCGGCACGCAAGCAATGGCTGGCGGGGCATCTGCAAACGCGCGGCACCCTGGTGCTCGATGCGGGGGCGGTCAAGGCGCTGCGTGAAGATCGCAAGAGCCTGTTGCCGGTTGGTGTGAAGGCCGTCCAGGGCAGTTTCCGTCGCGGCGAGATGGTGGTCTGCGTCGGTCCTGATGGTTCGGAAATCGCTCGCGGTCTGGCCAACTACAGCGCCCTCGAGGCGCAGAAGATCATTGGCCAGTCCTCCGATCTCATCGAAAAGCTGCTGGGCTATGTCGATGAGCCGGAACTGGTGCATCGCGATAACCTGGTCCTGGTCTGAGGCGTGGGGGAAGGGATGCGACTGATCAAGGGAATGGCTGCGGCGCTGCTGGTGGTGCCGCTGCTGGCTGGGGCTGAAGAGATTGGCTCGGTGTCGACGGTGTTCAAGTGGGTCGGTCCGAACGACAAGATCGTGTTGGAGGCGTTCGACGATCCCAAGGTGGAAGGCGTGACCTGCTATCTGTCGCGGGCCAAGACTGGCGGTGTGAAGGGTGGCCTGGGGCTGGCCGAGGATCGAGCCGAGGCGTCCATCGCCTGTCGCCAGGTCGGGCCTATCCGCTTCAGTGGCGAGCTCAAGGACGGCGAGGAGGTGTTCAAGGAGCGCACTTCGCTGGTGTTCAAGACCATGCAGGTGGTGCGCTTTTTCGATCGCAAGCGCAATACCCTGGTCTATCTGGTCTATAGCGACCGGGTGATCGAGGGCAGTCCGCAGAATTCCGTCACGGCAATCCCGATCCTGCCATGGCCGAACAGGCCCTGAGATAACTGGAAAGAGCGCGTGCTGTTCATATAAGAACGCCGCTTATCCCTCATCGGTAAGCGGCGTTTCTGCTTTCTGTGCCGGGAAATCGCGGCAGGAGCCAGCTTGCTGGCAGAGAGGTGATGTCCCGGAAAGCTTCGCGAGTACAAAGTCCAGGCAATAAAAAAACCGGCCGTGAAGGCCGGTTTTTCGCAAGAACTCAAGCTTAGGCAGCAGCTTGACCGAGCGCCTTGATGTGGGCGTTCAGGCGGCTCTTGTGACGAGCAGCTTTGTTCTTGTGGATGATGCCTTTGTCAGCCATGCGGTCGATCACCGGAACGGCAGCGGTGAAAGCGGCCTGGGCTTTCGGCAGGTCCTTGGCGTCGATAGCCTTGACCACGTTCTTGATGTAGGTACGGACCATGGAGCGCAGGCTGGCGTTATGGCTACGACGCTTCTCAGCCTGTTTGGCGCGTTTTTTGGCAGAAGGTGTGTTGGCCACCGTCAAGCTCCTCGAAACTGGGGGATTGAATCAAATTAAGGCCGCGAATCATGCCCACGCGCTTTGGGCTTGTCAAGGGCGATCCGGTGGATGGGGCGACGAGCGTAAGCTTTTCTTCCGGATGATTTTATCCTGCCCGGACTCTACACTCGGCAGCCTTGAACCTCCCCCGGCAGCGCTGCCCGGCGGGAGGCGCACTTTCTCTCCGGACCCCTGAATGAATCTGCTCAAGTCGCTGGCGGCTGTCAGCTCCATCACCATGCTTTCCCGCGTGCTGGGTTTTGTCCGTGACACTATCGTTGCGCGGTTCTTCGGCGCCGGCATGGCGACCGACGCCTTCTTCGTCGCCTTCAAGCTGCCGAACCTGCTGCGCCGGATCTTCGCCGAAGGCGCGTTCTCCCAGGCTTTCGTCCCCATCCTCGCCGAGTACAAGACCCAGCAGGGGGAGGAGGCGACCCGTACCTTCATCGCCTACGTCTCCGGCTTGCTGACGCTGGTTCTGGCGCTGGTGACCCTGGTGGGGATCCTGGCTGCGCCCTGGGTGATCTGGGTGACCGCGCCGGGCTTCGCCGATACCCCCGAGAAGTTCGCCCTGACCACGGATCTGCTGCGGGTGACCTTCCCCTATATCTTCCTGATTTCGCTGTCCTCCCTGGCCGGCGCCATCCTCAATACCTGGAACCGCTTTTCGGTACCGGCCTTCGTGCCGACCTTGCTGAACGTCAGCATGATCGTCTTCGCGTTGTTCCTGACGCCCTATTTCGACCCGCCCGTCATGGCCCTCGGCTGGGCCGTGCTGGCTGGTGGCCTGGCACAGCTGCTCTACCAGCTGCCGGCGCTGAAACGCATCGGCATGCTCGTGCTGCCGCGCCTGAATCTGCGCGACACCGGCGTCTGGCGCGTGCTCAAGCAGATGGGGCCGGCGATCTTCGGGGTGTCCGTGGGGCAGATCTCGCTGATCATCAACACCATCTTCGCCTCGTTCCTGGCAGCCGGTTCCGTGTCCTGGATGTACTACGCCGACCGCCTGATGGAGTTGCCGTCCGGCGTGCTCGGGGTGGCCCTGGGCACCATCCTGCTGCCCTCCCTGGCCAAGACCTATGCCAGCGATGATCGCCAGGCCTACTCGCAGTTGCTCGACTGGGGCCTGCGCCTGTGTTTCCTCCTGGTGCTGCCTTGCACCCTGGCGCTGGCCCTGCTGGCCGAGCCGCTGACGGTGGCGCTGTTCCAGTACGGCAAGTTCACCGCCAATGACGCCCTGATGACCCAGCGTGCGCTGATCGCCTACGCCGTGGGGCTGCTCGGGATCATCCTGGTGAAGGTGCTGGCGCCCGGTTTCTATGCCCGACAGAACATCCGCACGCCGGTGAAGATCGCCGTTTTCACCCTGGTGGCGACTCAGCTGATGAACCTTGCCTTCGTTTTCCCGCTGAAGCATGCCGGTCTGGCGCTGGCCATCAGCCTCGCGGCCTGCATGAACGCCGGCCTGCTCTACTGGCAGCTGCGCAAGCAGCGCCTGTTCCAGCCGCAACCCGGCTGGGGCCGGTTCCTCGTCAAGCTGGGGCTGGCGGTGCTGGTGATGTGTGCGGTTCTGCTGGGCGTAATGCACCTGCTGCCGGCCTGGGAGCTGGGTGGCATGCCCGAGCGCCTGCTGCGCCTTGGCGTGCTCGTCGGCTCTGGTGTGATGGCCTATTTCGGCATGCTGGCCGTGCTGGGCTTCAGGCTTCGCGACTTCGCCCGGCGGGCCGTGTGATTCGCTGAGCCGCGACGCATCGCCACTTGTCGCGCTGGCGGGCTTATAGCGCCTGTTGTCCAGCGCCGGCTGTGCGTATAATCGACCACTTTGTGAACAAGACTTGTGCTATGCAGCTGGTTCAAGGCCTCCACAACCTGCGGCCCCAACATAGGGGCTGTGTCGCCACCATCGGCAATTTCGACGGCGTGCACCGCGGCCATCAGGCCATTCTCAAGCGGTTGCGCGAGCGTGCGGCTGAGCTTGGTTTGCCCACCTGCGTGGTGATATTCGAGCCGCAACCGCGCGAGTTCTTCGGCCCGGATACCGCACCGGTACGTTTGACCCGTCTGCGCGACAAGCTCGAGCTGCTGGCTCGTGAGGGTGTGGACCGGGTGCTTTGCCTGGCGTTCAACCGCCGCCTGCGGGAACTCAGCGCTGCCGAGTTCGTCCATGCGGTCCTGGTCGAGGGGCTGGGGGCCCGGCATCTGGAAATCGGTGACGATTTCCGCTTCGGTTGCGATCGCGCCGGTGATTTCGAATTCCTGCAGCAGGCCGGTGCAGCGGAAGGCTTCAGCGTCGAAGCCGCGGCCACGGTGGAGCTGGATGGCCTGCGGGTCAGCAGCACCCGCGTCCGCCAGGCGCTGGCCGAAGGTGATTTCGCCCTTGCCGAACGCCTGTTGGGGCGCCCGTTCACCATTACCGGCCGGGTGCTGCACGGGCAGAAGCTTGGCCGTCAGCTGGGCACTCCGACCGCCAACGTGCAGCTCAAGCGTCGCCGGGTTCCGCTCAATGGCGTGTACCTGGTCAGCGTGGAACTGGAAGGCCGGCAGCTGCCCGGTGTTGCCAACATCGGTGTGCGCCCGAGCGTGAAGGGCGACGGGCGCGCCCATCTGGAGGTCCACCTGCTGGACTACGCCGGGGATCTCTATGACCGGCGGATCAGCGTGACCTTCCATCACAAGCTGCGTGATGAGCAGCGTTTTGCCTCCCTGGAGGCGCTGAAGTCGGCGATCGATGCGGATGTCGCTGCCGCCCGTGCCTATTGGCAGGGTACTCAATCAAATTGAAGAGCCTGGACTGAAATGACCGATTACAAAGCGACCCTGAACCTGCCCGAGACGGCATTCCCGATGAAGGCCGGTCTGCCCCAGCGCGAGCCGGAACTGCTGCAAAGCTGGAACAGCATCGATCTGTACGGCAAGCTGCGGCAGATCGGCGAAGGTCGCCCGAAGTTCATCCTGCACGATGGCCCGCCCTACGCCAACGGCAGCATCCACATCGGTCACGCGGTCAACAAGATCCTCAAGGACATCATCGTCCGCTCCAAGACCCTGGCGGGCTATGACGCCCCCTATGTGCCGGGCTGGGACTGCCACGGCCTGCCGATCGAGCACAAGGTCGAGACCACCCATGGCAAGAACCTGCCCGCGGACAAGACCCGCGAGCTGTGCCGTGCCTACGCCACCGAGCAGATCGAGGGCCAGAAGGCCGACTTCATCCGCCTGGGCGTGCTGGGCGACTGGGGCAACCCCTACAAGACCATGGCCTTCGCCAATGAGGCAGGCGAGATCCGCGCCCTGGCCGAGATGGTCAAGCACGGCTTCGTGTTCAAGGGCCTGAAGCCGGTGAATTGGTGCTTCGATTGCGGCTCGGCCCTGGCTGAGGCCGAGGTGGAGTACGCCGACAAGAAGTCCGACGCCATCGACGTGGCCTTCCCGGTCGAAGACGCCGACAAGCTGGCTGCGGCCTTCGGCCTGGCGAGCCTGTCCAAGTCGGCCGCCATCGTCATCTGGACCACTACCCCCTGGACCATTCCGGCCAACCAGGCCCTGAACGTCCACCCCGAATTCAACTACGCGCTGGTGGATACCGGCGCGCGCCTGCTGGTGCTGGCCGAAGAGCTGGTGGAATCCTGTCTTTCGCGCTACGGCCTGGAAGGCCAGGTCATCGCCACCGCCAAGGGCGAAGCGCTGGACCTGATCCGCTTCCGCCACCCCTTCTACGAGCGCCTGTCGCCCGTCTACCTGGCCGAGTATGTCGAACTGGGCGCCGGTACCGGCATCGTCCACTCCGCGCCGGCCTACGGCGAGGACGACTTCCGTACCTGCAAACAGCACGGCATGAGCAACGACGACATCCTCAGCCCCGTTCAGAGCAACGGCGTGTATGTGCAGGACCTGCCGTTCTTCGGCGGTCAGTTCATCTGGAAGGCCAACCCGGCCATCGTCGCCAAGCTGGAAGAAGTGGGCGCGCTGCTCAAGCACGAGGTCATCAGCCACAGCTACATGCATTGCTGGCGCCACAAGACTCCGCTGATCTACCGCGCCACTGCGCAGTGGTTCGTCGGCATGGACAAACAGTCGGAGCAGGGCTCCACGCTGCGCGACAGCGCCCTGGCCGCCATCGACAAGACCGAATTCGTTCCCGCCTGGGGCCAGGCACGCCTGCACGGCATGATCGCCGGCCGCCCGGACTGGTGCATCTCGCGCCAGCGCAACTGGGGCGTACCGATCCCGTTCTTCCTGCACAAGGCCACCGGTGAGCTGCACCCGCGCACCGTCGAGCTGATGGAAGAAGTGGCCAAGCGCGTCGAGCAGGAAGGCATCGAGGCCTGGTTCAAGCTGGACGCCGCCGAGCTGCTTGGCGACGAGGCTGGCCAGTACGACAAGATCAGCGACACTCTGGACGTCTGGTTCGACTCCGGTACCACCCATTGGCACGTGCTGCGCGGCTCCCATGCCGAGCTGGGCCATGCCAGCGGCCCGGCTGCCGATCTCTATCTGGAAGGCTCCGACCAGCACCGCGGCTGGTTCCACTCGTCCCTGCTGACTGGCTGCGCCATCGACGGCCACGCGCCGTATCGCCAGCTGCTGACCCACGGCTTCACCGTGGACGAGAGCGGCCGCAAGATGTCCAAGTCCCTGGGCAACGTGATCGCTCCGCAGCAGGTTACCGACAGCCTGGGTGCCGACATCCTGCGCCTGTGGGTATCGGCGACCGACTACTCCGGCGAAATGGCCGTTTCCCAGCAGATTCTCCAGCGCAGCGCCGATGCCTATCGCCGCATCCGCAACACCGCGCGCTTCCTGCTGGCCAACCTGAACGGCTTCGACCCGGCCAAGGACCTGCTGCCCGTCGAGGACATGCTGGCCCTGGACCGCTGGGCCGTGGATCGCGCCCTGCTGCTGCAGCGCGAACTGGAAGAAGCCTACGGCGAGTACCGCTTCTGGAACGTCTACTCCAAGGTGCACAACTTCTGCGTACAGGAGCTGGGCGGCTTCTACCTCGACATCATCAAGGACCGCCAGTACACCACCGCTGCCGACAGCGTGGCGCGCCGCTCCTGCCAGACCGCGCTGTTCCACATCGCCGAGGCACTGGTGCGCTGGGTCGCGCCGATCCTGGCCTTCACCGCCGACGAAATCTGGCAATACCTGCCGGGCGAGCGCAATGAATCGGTCATGCTGAACACCTGGTACCAAGGGCTGAGTGAGCTGCCGGAAGGCTTCGAGCTGGGCCGCGAGTTCTGGGAGCAGGTCATGGCCGTGAAGGCTTCGGTCAACAAGGAGCTCGAGAACCTACGCAGCAACAAGGCCATCGGCGGCAACCTGCAGGCCGAAGTCACCCTGTTCGCCGAAGACGCCCTGGCAGCCGCCCTGGCCAAGCTGGGCGATGAGCTGCGCTTCGTGCTGATCACCTCGGCGGCCGACGTGCAGCCGCTGGCCAGCGCCCCGGCCGATGCCGTGGAAACCGAAGTCGCCGGTCTCAAGCTGAAGATCCACAAGTCGGCCCACACCAAATGCGGCCGTTGCTGGCACCACCGCGCCGATGTCGGCCAGTTCGTGAAACACCCTGAGCTGTGCGGCCGTTGCGTGGAGAACATCGAGGGTGCCGGCGAGGTTCGACACTATGCCTAAGGCATACGGCCGCCTGGGTTGGCTATGGCTGACTGCCCTCGTGTTCGTGCTGGACCAGGCGAGCAAGTGGTTCTTCGAGAGCGAGCTCAACCTCTACCAGCAGATCGTGGTCATCCCCGACTACTTCAGCTGGACCCTGGCCTACAACACCGGCGCGGCCTTCAGCTTCCTGGCCGACAGCTCCGGCTGGCAGCGCTGGCTGTTCGCCCTGATCGCCCTGGTGGTCAGCGGCGTACTGGTCGTCTGGCTGAAGCGCCTGAAACCCGAGGAAACCTGGCTGGCCATTGCGCTGGCCCTGGTCTTGGGCGGCGCCCTCGGTAACCTCTACGACCGCGTGGTGCTTGGCCACGTGGTCGATTTCATCCTGGTGCATTGGCAGAACCGCTGGTATTTTCCGGCGTTCAACCTGGCCGATAGCGCCATCACCATCGGCGCCGTGATGCTGGCGCTGGATATGTTCAAAGCGAAGAAGTCCGGAGAACCCGCCCATGACTGAACATCGCATAGGGCCGGACATGGAAGTCACCCTGCATTTCGCCATCAAGCTGGATAACGGCGACGTGGTGGACAGCACCTTCGAGAAGAACCCGGCTACCTTCAAGGTGGGAGACGGCAACTTGCTCCCGGGCTTTGAAAGCGTGCTCTTCGGCCTCAAGAGTGGCGACAAGCGCGTCCTGGCCATCGAGCCCGAGCAAGGCTTCGGTCAGCACAACCCGCAGAACGTGCAGGTGATGCCGCGCGGCAACTTCCAGGACATGGAACTCTCCGAAGGCCTGCTGATCATCTTCAATGACGCAGCCAACGCCGAACTGCCCGGCGTGGTGAAGCTGATCGATGACACCCATGTGACCGTCGACTTCAACCACCCGCTCGCCGGCAAGCCGCTCTCCTTCGAAGTGGAGATCCTCTCGGTCCGCCCCGTCTGATGGGGCGGGGCACCTGTGGAGCGAGGGGGCGCCTAGTTCCTGCTCGCGAATGGGCGATTCCCGACCGCGACGGCTGCACGAGGTAACCAGCATGCAAATCAAACTCGCCAACCCCCGCGGCTTCTGTGCCGGCGTCGATCGCGCCATCGAGATCGTCAACCGCGCCCTGGAAGTCTTCGGCCCGCCGATCTACGTGCGTCACGAAGTGGTGCACAACAAGTTCGTGGTGGAAGACCTGCGCGCCCGTGGCGCGGTGTTCGTCGAGGAACTGGACCAGGTGCCGGACAACGTCATCGTCATCTTCAGCGCCCACGGCGTTTCCCAGGCCGTGCGCCAGGAAGCCGCCCGCCGGGGCCTCAAGGTGTTCGACGCCACCTGCCCCCTGGTGACCAAGGTCCACATGGAAGTTGCCCGCTACAGCCGCGACGGCCGCGAGTGCGTCCTGATCGGCCACGCCGGCCACCCCGAGGTGGAAGGCACCATGGGCCAGTACGACCCCGCCAACGGCGGTGCCATCTACCTGGTGGAGGACGAGGCCGATGTGGCCCGCCTCGTGGTGCGCAACCCGGACGCCCTGTCCTTCGTCACCCAGACTACCTTGTCCATGGACGACACCAGCCGGGTGATCGACGCCCTGCGCGCGCGCTTTCCCAGCATCGGCGGACCGCGCAAGGACGATATCTGCTACGCCACCCAGAACCGCCAGGACGCGGTCAAGCAACTGGCGAGCGAGAGCGACGTGGTCCTGGTGGTGGGCAGTCCCAACAGCTCCAACTCCAACCGCCTGCGGGAACTGGCCGAGCGTCTGGACACCCCGGCCTACCTGATCGACGGCGCCGAGGATCTCAAGCGCGAGTGGTTCGACCAGGCCGGTCGGGTCGGCATCACCGCCGGCGCCTCCGCCCCCGAGGTGCTGGTGCAGGGCGTGATCGACCAGCTTCGGGCGTGGGGCGCGGAAGTGGCCGTTGAGCTGGATGGCCGGCCGGAGAACATCACCTTCTCCATGCCGAAGGAACTGCGGGTGAAGGCGATCTGATTCCTGCCAGTGGAATGAAGAACGGGGCCCTTGGGCCCCGTTTTCGTTTCAGCTGATCAGTTGGATGGGCAGCGATCCCAGGCGTTAACCAGCGAGGCTCCGCCCGAGCGCACACCGGTGGAGGTCAAGGTCAGGGTGTTGGCTGCGCCTCCCCAGAGTCCGCCTTGGACAGGCGTAGCGGAGATCGAAAAGGTGGTTGCCGTGGCGTTGCCAACCACAAGGTTGAACTGTGCGGTGCCCTGTTCCGGGCTCTGGGTGGCATAGATATTCGGAACACCATCGGTAGCCGCGCCTACATAGGTGCCTTGTTGGGCCCGAAAGCGCTCCATGGCGTTCGCCAGTCCGGTCAGCGAGGCCTTTGCGGCCTCGCACGCATTTCGGCGCAGATAACCCTGATATGACGGATAGGCGATGCTTGCGAGAATCGCGACGACGACCACGGCGATCATCAGCTCTATCAGGGTGAATCCGTGCATTCCTCTTCGCATGGCCGTCCTCAATTGTCATCGATCCAGTAGGTGGATTCCTGGTAGGGGCCCTTGATGGTCTTGCATACGGTGCCAATGCAAAGCACCCATGGGCCATTATCCTTTCCGCCACCGCTGCCATCGCCATCATTGCCACTGCCGTTGTCAGGAAGCAGGAACACGGGTTTTGGCGGGATGCCGGCAGTTTTGAGTAGCGTGGCCCGATCAGCCTTGTCGGGGGTACCGCTCACGTTCTCCGCCGCAGGAGTCGCGTCGAACAGGTTGACCGTATAGGCGCGGGAAATCCCCTGCGCCGCGCGGCAAGAGTTGAGGCTGGCGGTGGGTTCGTAGGTAGTGAACACCAAAAGACCGGCGAAGGTGGCGGACTCGGAGAGCACCTTCTCGCCTCGTCCTTCCAGGCGGATGTACCAGCCGCCGGAGGTGCGTGCGAAGGCGGTGGCCGCGGCCGTCTGCTGCGTCGCGCTGCCTTCCTGGATCAGGTTGTCGGTGGCGTCATACAGGTTCGACTCGACGAGCGTCGTGTGGTTGTTGGCGGCATCCGTGGTCGGGTTGTAGACCAGCGGGGTACGGAAGGAATAGAAACGGTCCTGGGTCACCGCATTCAGTGGGTGGCCCCGATAGCCGGAGCCGATGTTGATCGCCAGCGTGCGAGTTCCATTGATGTTCAGCAGCGCCACATCCGGCTCGTTGTAGAAGCGGCGGAGCTTTTGTTCGAGCTGGGTGGCGGTCTCCGTCCCGGTGTCCGCGCCGATGACGTCGGCGAAGACGCCGTCGTCGGCGTCCGGTGCGCCGGAGCCGTTGCCGTTCACGGGGCTGACGAGGCTGCTGGCGGCGCTGCCGTTGTTGATGAAGAAGCGCCAGACCTGTCCCCCCATATCGCCCACGAAGAACTGGTCCGCCTTGCCATTGCGGTCAATGTCGATCACGCGGATGGGGGCCGGGATGCTGTACTGCATCTTGTTCAGGCGCAAGGTGTGGCCGGTGGCCGCCCCGCTGGCGGACCAGATCAACGCACCGGTGGTAGCGTTGACGATGTAGATGGCATTGCCCATGCCATCGGCGGTCCGAGCCCTGACATTGTCCTGATTGGTGTCGTAGCCGCCGCCGAAGATCAGTACTTTTGTGGCTGTGCCGCCGATGTCGACGGAAGTCAGCACCGGGGTGGACCAGGTTTGTCCAAGGCGTTCGAAGCCCGGGGTTTCTCCGCCCTTTATGAACCAGAGCATCTTCGGCGACGCCCGGTCGGTCACGTCGAGGGCATAGAGGCTGCGTCCGCCGCGACCCATGGTGGCGTAGGCATAGACGAACTCGCCCGTGTTCAGTCCGGTCAGCAAGCGAGGCGTGTCCGTCGAACTCGGGTCGCGCCCACCATAGATGACGCCATTGCCGTTCAGGTCGTTGGCCCAGAGCACTACGCTGTTGTCCATGCCATAGACCCGCGGCTTAACCGAGGTGGATTTGGCGTTGACCATCAGCGGCTTGATATTGGGCAGCAGTTCCGCCGGCATGAAGGCGAACTGCTCTTCGCCCGTTGCGGTGTTGAAGGCGTGAACCAGGCCTTCGTTGGTTCCAACGAAGGCGGTCTGGTCCTCGCTGGAGCAGGCCGTCAGCGCGGTGTTGCTGAAGGTGTTGCACTGGTAGGTCAGCAGACGCGGTACCGAGTGGAGCGGGTCACCCACGCTGTTTCTGACGGTACCATCTGTGTTGGTGCCGCGGATCCAGTTGATGAGCTGGCTGCGTTCTGTGGTGTCCGTCGCGCCCAGCACCGATTCGGTCAGGTTGGTGGTATTGGCCGTATCGATGCGGTGGGCAGGCACATCCAGTGTGACCGCACCTGACGTTGGGCTGTTGCCGAAGTAGGTGAAGAGCTTGCGACTGGCGTTCGCCGGAAGGTTCGCCGCCACCCCGCCCAGTGCGGTGTTGCTGCCATCGGCGCTGGCTGTCCAGAAGCTGCGCGCGCTGGCCTTGAAGAAACCGGTGGCCTGGTCGATTGCAGGGACGTCGTCCGCGTCCAGCACCTCACTGCCGGTGGTGTTGGTCAGCTTGTAGCGCTTGAGGTTGCCGATCCAGCGGTCGGTTTCCGAGGGTTTGAACAGAGCGAAGTAGATCTCGTTGCGGTTGGTCTGGCGGTTGAACTGGTTCACCGTCGCACCGGGACTCACGAAGGTGGTGTCGGTCGCCAATACCTCCTGGATGATTCGGTTGAAGGCACTGCTCAGCTCCGACGCGGATTCCGCCGTGTAGCTGCCGCCGCCGCCGTTGGTCGCCACTTCGGCGAGGAAGCGCTTGATCCCGGCGCTGGCCGTCGCGCCGCTGGCATCCAGGGCGAAACCGACGGTGTGAGTGGTGATGGTATTGGTGCCTTCGATGCTGGAGGACTGGTCATTCTCGGCGAGGAACTTGGCCAGATCCCGGGCACAAAGCTCACCACTGTCGGCGGAGGTGCAACTTTCGCCGATGATCGAGGTGATGCCGTTGACTGCCGAGGTAGTGTTGTTGTTCGCCTGGCCGTCGGTCAGCAGAACGATATGGTTAGCCTGGCAGGTGCTGTTGATCGGGCTATCCCGGCCGGAGATCGAGCCGCGCATGTAGCGCGCAGAGTCGTAGAGCGTCGGTACGATGGGTGTGCCGTCCTCGGCATACATGTTCTGCACCAGGGCGTTGACATGGCTGCGCACTGTGTTGGACAGGCCGCCATTACGGATCTTCAGCCGTAGCTTGATGGACTGGCTGGGGTTGGTCTCGTAGGCCACCGCCGTGAGTGAACTGGTGGAGGTATGGCGGATGAACATGTTCAGTGCATTGCCTCGGGTCCAGCTGTTGGAGACGCTGAACAGCGAGGTGAGTGACGAGGCGAGGCCGCCGATGTCACAGACCACGGGTTGCCCGGTAACCCAGCCGGTAGTGCTGTTGATCTGGCACTGCACCTCGCTGGTACGACTGCTTCGGTTGCTGAAGTTGTTGTTGCCCGTAGTGAAGGCCGAGGGTGTGTTGCTGTTCTGGAAACTGATCTGGCTGGTCAGGCTCGGGTTGTTCACCGTCGCGGCTGGGGTGATCAGGACATTGGCTTCCATGATCTCCGCGCCGGGGTTGATCGGCAGGTTATCGAAGCGCGCACCGATCTCCCGGGTGGTCATCGGCAGCGTCTGGCCGGCCAGGGTGACGGTGCCGGAGTTGTTCTGGTGCCCGTCATTCTTTTCCTCGGTGATACGGGCTTCGACAATTGAATTGAAGCAGCCGCCGGTGCCGCCTGTGTAGCTGACAGTCAAGGTGGGCTGGAGGCCTCCGGCGCCGTCGAAGCTACTGGCGGAAATCGCACCGACAGTGGACGTTGGCGTCAGGTAGAACGCCATGGCGTTGTTGCCGCACCAGCCTGAAAGGCCGACGACTTCCTGGACCTGTGCCGTGACATCGGGCCCCTGGATGGGGGCGGGCGTGGCCTGGAGCGGCCAGTTCGTGGGGCTCCAGGAGGTGGTGGCGGTGGTGGTGCTGCGGCTGGTGAGGTCTTCGCCGGTGGTGAAGCTGCTGGCGTTGCCGGTGCGCTCGGCCTTGACCTGGAAGGTCGGGAAGGGGGCTTCGGTGGTGGCTGCGGGCACGAAGCTGATGCGGGCTTCGGTGATGGTGGCCCCTTGGGGAATGCCGACGTCCTGGAAGCGCAAGGCCCCCATGCGTTGCTCGGGGGCATAGCCCTGGCTGGTGTAGCGAATGACCAGCGTAGGCGCGTTGCCGGCGGCGCAGCCCTCGACGCAGAAAGTGTAGTCCTGGTTGTTGTTGTTGTTCGTGGTAGGCGTCAGGCGGACGAACACCCCGGTGATCGGCGAGTTGGTCGGGTTGGTCGCGGGAGTGGCCGTGCGCAGGGTCTGGATCAGTCCGGTGATGTCCATGCGCACGCGGTTGCCGCTGATCCAGCCGAACGCCTGGGTGGTATCGCTGTTGAGGTAGCTGCGGGTACCCAGGGTGTTGTTGTCGTTAAGGGCGGCGGGTGCCTTGCTGCGCTCGACCTGGACACTGAAGACGGGGTTGCGCCGTCCGCTGTTGCCGGGGGTGTTGGTGGGCGTGACCTCGATGTAGGCCTCGCTGATCGTGGCCGTGCCCGGTACGTTCAGACCTTGGAAGTTGAACAGGGGCTCCTCGGGCGCACTGCGCCTGAGGTTCAGGTCGTTCTTCAGCGTATTGGTGCAGCGGATTGGATTGTTGCGGCTAGGCGGGTTGAGGCGGCAGGCATACTCGGTACCGCTAACGGTCACGCGATAGAAGGCTCCCGTGGTCGTAAGCACCGAGGTGCCGGCGCTTCCCTCGATGTCCTGCAGAGAGCTGATGGTACCCATCACCAGCGTCGGATCGGTCACCACTGCTCGGTTGTTGTTGCTGGCGTTGCCCTGGGTCGCATCGTCAGTGCTGGCGCGAATGCCCGGCGTGGTGGCCACCAGGTCCGCGTTACCCGGCAGGGACTGGTCGATATAGGTCACGGGGTAGACGAAGCGCGAGTCGCCGTATTCGCTGCGGCCGTTAAGGACCATCACGCCGACGTTGATGTCGCGGGTGTTGTTCATGATGTCGGCGAAGGATTCCTTCAGCACGTCCATCCGCGATTTCTGTGTGCCGGTCGCCGTGTTGTTGCTGTTCAGACGCCAGTTCATGGAGCCGGAGTTATCCAGCACGAACAGCACGTTGGGGCGAATGCCGCTGTCGATCGCCGGGCCGCCGAAGAAGATTTCGGTATCGTCCGCGTAGCTGTTGGCACCGCTGAACAGCAGGAGTCCGGCCATCAGGCTGACGGCGAAGCGGCGGGAGGTATCGAGCTTCTTGTTCATGGTTGATGCCCTCGGTGCTGCATCAGCGAATTTCAACGGTCATGTAGCCTTGGCGATGCAGGGCATTGGTGTTGCTGCCAGTGATAGTGGCGTTGGACGTGTCCAGGCTGGCGCTGCTGGAGATGTCATAGGTCATCACCATCGGCGTGCCGCTACCTTCGCGGATGGAGTAGCCGTCCTCCACCCTGGCAGCTACGGCGACTCTGGCTCTGGCTGCCATGTCCCCAGCTCCTGCCGCACATGCCTCTCCGCTCACATTCTTACAGTACAGGTAGGTCTGATCCGAAGGCGGGGCACTGGATGGGGTGATCTGGGCGATTGTGTTCGCCAAGCCATTCTCCGCCGCCTGGAAGGCGGTGTTGGACTGCTGTGCGTTGGACGACATGCGCTCCTGCAGCGCCGAGGTGGAGGCCGCCGTTACCGCAAGAGTCGTCAGGATAAGCAGCAGCACCAGGCTGACCAGCAGCACCGCGCCTCGCTGGGCATATCGGGGCATGACACTCATTGGCGGTTCCTCAATTCGATGGCCGTTGTGAAGGCTCGGCGAATACGCTGGTCGTTCACGGCGGCCAGGGTTGAATTGTCGCCGAGGTTGGCGATGGCGAACTGCTGGCTGCTGGCGCCACTCGAAGCATTGTCCGGGCTGGAAATCACCAGGCTGAGTTTCACCTGGCTGACTTGCTCACGCAGCGTGCTGCTGAGATCGGTCGCTGTGATCCAGCGCGTCTGGCCCCCATTGCGAATGCCGTAGAGCACCTGGAAGTTCTCGGCATCCGCGATCAGTTCCTGGGCGCCCGCGCCATCGTGGTTGTTGCGGCAGAGACCACGGCCGGAGGCGCAGATCGCGTAGGTGGATTGCACGACGCGATAGAGCCGTGCCCCGAGCATGACACCGCTGAAATTGGAGTTCGCGGTGGTGAGCGTCGTGGCGTTCTCGCCGGCAGCGTTGGGCTTGAAGATCACCACGTTCAGGCAGTCGGTCAGCAGGAAAGTCTGATCCGTGCTGAAGCTCATCGGGCTGGCCAGCGTCAGCGAGGTGCCGCCTATCGCCGATACGGTGATGGGCGTTGGGGAGGCATAGCGAATCGTCAGAGTGTCGCTGCCCGTTCCCACGCCTTCGATGACGCCGCCATTGACCGCCGTTTCATTGCGTGTACCGAACGCGTCGCGGGGGAAGATCAGGCTGGACCCGGTACGGCTGGCTATGCTGCTGCTGGCGCAGCCCTGATAGCCGGTTCTGCGGATGTCGCGCTTGATGACGTCCAGCGCGATACGGCCGCTTTCCTGGAGTCGGGAAAGTGCACTGTTGGCCCTGTCCGATGAACTCGCGTCGTTGAACAGCTGCAGGACTCCCAGCAGCAGAAGGCTGCTCAGGAGAATCGTCACCATCAACTCTATGAGCGAGAATCCGGAGCTATGGTGGCGGGACTCCATGACCGCATTCCTCATAGATCGACCCTCAACTGGAAGAAGCATCTGGCGTTCGCCGCGCTGTCGGGCTCTCCGGCCACCACCGTGTTGGTGTCGCCATCGATCACACCATTGCAGGCGAAGGTCTCCTCCTCGACCTCTTTGCTATTGACACTCGGAACCCAGCTGACCGTGATCAGGTAGCTGCGCCCGCTGCGTTGGACCGTACCGGCGCCGTTGGGTAGCGCCGCAACATAGTCGTTGCCGTCCACACCGGTGCCGTTCACATCGCGGAAGTTCTCCTGCCATTCCCGCAGGTCGAGGTCGGCAATATTGGCTGCCGTGCAGCCCGTAGTGCGACAGCCTGGGTCCGAGGGAACGCTGGTGTTAAGGAGGAATACGTAGTCATTGGCGGTCGTCGCCAGGGTGCGGTTCAGGCGTAGGCGATCCGCCATGTCGTAGGCGATCAGGCTGGCCTGTCCTCGCTGATAGGCATTCTGGTTGGATTGCAGGCTGGTCATCATCAGGCTGACCATGCCCAGCAGGCCGATGGCGAGGATCAACAATGCGATCAGCACTTCGATGAGGGTGAAGCCGCTGGCGCGGTGTGAGGTCATGGGCATGCAAGGTCTCCCGCTTGAAAGGCCCTGCTGCGAGACTGGCCGGCGGCGTTGATCAGGATGGTCCTGGAGTCGGCATCGCCCCGGCTGTCGCAGACACGCAGAGTCCCTCCGGCGCTGGTGCCATCGGTCGCGAAGACGACCGACGCGGTGCCCGAGCCCAGCACGGGGGTGTCGGCGGACAGGGACAGCACCCGCACGACACCGACATCGGCATTGCGGATCACCAGGCCGTTCGCCCAGCGGTTGTTGTTCGGGGCCGCGCAGGTCGACTGATTGCTGCTGGGACACACCGTCATCGCTTTGCGCTGCGTCACTGCTTCGCTGCGGGCAAGCTGGAGGACCCCCAGCAAGGCATTTGTCTGGGAAGTTATCCGGTTGTTCATGATGAGGGTCGAGAAGCTGGGGTAACCGATGCTGGCCATGATCGCCACAATGGCAATGACCACCATAAGTTCAATCAGTGAGAATCCTTTTCGCGAATACATTGCCGCGTTCCGTTTCTGCCTGGGAGAACACTACCCGATGAACGGATTATCAGCGCATTTGAGTGGACCAGCGAGCAGAATCAACGACGAGTTGCTGACAAGTTGCACCTATCGTCATCGGAGGGTGTTCGAGTTCTCACTCTGCCTGATACGTTGATCACGAGTGCGCGGACGGCGATGCCGTCCCGGCATAGCGTCAAGGTGCCGTTTGTTCCCGCGACCGTTCCGTCCGGCTTGTAAATGACCGAGTGAGACGGGCGGAATCCGCGCCAATGGACGTAGAGGTCGCCGGGGAGTGGTGTCACTCGGAGGAGGCTGTCGTCCGACGCTGGCCCGCCGCCTCCCGGGCTATCCTCGTAGACCATCAGCTGTCCATGCCAATGATTGCGCCGATTGCAGGCTGACCGACCTCCGCATATCCCCACCACCTTCCGCTCCATCACCGCCGTGCCACGTGCATAATGCAGCGCCCCGAGCAGTTGGTTGACGGCCTGCGTCTCGCGATTGTCTTGCACGGTCGAGACGAGGGCGGGTGTGGCCAGGCTGAGCAGGATGCCGGCGATCAGGAGAACGAAGAGCAGTTCGACGAGCGAGTACCCGAGTGGTCTTGTCATGGTCGGCGTCCTTGCCTGGGTGGGGTTGTGTGCGGGCAGTCTAAGGCGGGGGTTTTCGATGCCAACCGATGTAGGAAAAAGCGTCGCCATCGTGGGAGGCGGTGCCATAGGTCTATTGAGTGCCCTGGAGTTGGCCCGGCAGGGCTTGCAGGTAACCCTGCTGGAGCGCGGCGACACGGGGCGCGAGTCGTCCTGGGCGGGCGGCGGGATCGTCTCACCGCTATATCCCTGGCGTTACAGCAAGGCGGTGACGGCCCTGGCGCATTGGTCCCAGGACTTTTACCCACAGCTGGGTCAGCGGCTGCTGGGCGAAACCGGGATAGATCCCGAGGTGTTCGAGACCGGGCTCTACTGGCTCGACCTGGACGACGAAGCCGAGGCACTGGCCTGGGCGGAGAGGGAAGGGCGTCCACTGACGTCGGTGCCGATGGCGCAGGTGCATTCAGCGGTGCCGCCGCTAGGGGAAGGCTTTGGTCGGGCGATCCATATGGCCGGTGTGGCCAATGTGCGCAACCCGAGGCTGACCCGCGCCTTGCGCGAGGCGCTGGTGCGCATGCCGAACGTGTCGGTTCAGGAACACTGCGAGGTCCGCGGGTTCGTGCGTCGCGAAGGGCGGGTGCAAGGCGTCGAGACTGCACGGGGCGACGTGCTGGCGGATCGCGTGGTGCTGGCGGCGGGCGCCTGGAGCGGGGATCTGCTGGCTGGGCTCGGCCTGTCCCTGCCGGTGGAACCGGTTAAGGGGCAGATGATCCTGTTCAAGTGCGCCGAGGATTTTCTGCCGGCGATGGTCCTGGCCAAGGGGCGCTACGCGATTCCTCGTCGTGACGGCCATATCCTGGTGGGCAGCACCCTGGAGCATGCCGGCTTCGACAAGACGCCCACCGCCGAGGCGCTGGAAAGCCTGAAGGCCTCGGCTTTCGAGCTGTTGCCCGCATTGCGGGATGCCGAATTGGTCGGGCATTGGGCCGGACTGCGTCCAGGGTCGCCGGAGGGCATTCCCTTTATCGGGCCGGTGCCCGGGCTGGAGGGGCTCTGGCTGAACTGCGGCCATTACCGCAATGGCCTGGTGCTGGCGCCGGCGTCGTGCCGGTTGTTGGCTGACCTGATGCTGGGACGCGAGCCCATCATCGACCCGGCGCCCTACGCGCCGCCCGGCCGCGCGGTGTAGGAGCCGGCTTGCCGGCGAATGGCCTGGGGTTGTTTCGCGAGCGAGCTCGCTCCTGCGGGCGCGCGGTGCAGGAGCCGGCTTGCCGGCGAATGATGCGGGCCGCTTAGCGAGCGAGTTCGCCTGCGAGTCGGTTCAATCGATACCCAGCTTCTTCAGGCGATAGCGCATGGAACGGAAGGTCAGGCCCAGGCGCTGAGCCGCGGCGGTGCGGTTCCAGCGGGTTTCTTCGAGCGCCTGCATGATCAGCTTGCGCTCGATGTCTTCCAGGTAGTCTTCCAGGTTGTCGATCTGCGCCAGGCTGGCCTCTCCTGCCTCGGCGGCGCCGCTGGCTTCGGCAAGGCGCAGGTCGCGAGCCTGGATCTGGTCATCCTCGCAGAGCGTGTAGGCGCGCTCGAGCATGTTCTCCAGCTCGCGCACGTTGCCGGGAAAGCGGTAGCACTTGAGCTTGTCGAGGGCCTCCGGGGTGAGGCTGGCGGCTGGCAGTCCGCTCTGCTGGGCCAGGCGCTTGAGCATGGATTCGGCCAGCAGGGGGATGTCTTCGCGGCGTTCGCGCAACGGCGGCACGCTGAGTTCGATGACGTTGAGGCGGTAGTAGAGGTCCTGGCGGAAACGGCCGGCGGCCACTTCGGCGGCCAGGTCCTTGTGGGTGGCGCTGAGGATGCGCACGTCGACCACCACTTCCTGTTGCCCACCCACGGCACGCACGGCTTTCTCCTGGATGGCGCGCAGCAGCTTGACCTGCATGGCCAATGGCAGGTCGGCCACCTCATCGAGGAACAGGGTGCCGCCATTGGCCGCCTGGAACAGGCCCTGCTTGTCTTCCACCGCACCGGTGAAACTGCCCTTCTTGTGGCCGAAGAATTCGCTTTCCATCAGCTCGGACGGAATGGCGCCGCAGTTGACCGGCACGAAGGGGCGCTCGGCGCGCGGACCCTGCTCGTGGATGAGCCGCGCCACCAGCTCCTTGCCGCTGCCCGATTCGCCGCTGATGTACACCGGCGCCTGGCTGCGGGCGAGTTTCTGGATCTGCTTGCGCAGGGCGTTCATCGGCGGCGAGCTGCCCAGCAGGCGAGCGTCCACCGGCGCTTCGCCCTCTTCGGGAGCGCTGAGGCGCAGCGCCGTGTTGACCAGTTCGCGCAGGCGGCCGAGGTCCACCGGCTTGGTGACGAAGTCGAAGGCGCCTGCCTTGAGAGCGTTCACCGCGGTGTCCAGGCTGCCGTAGGCGGTGATCATCGCCACCGGAAGCAGCGGGTGGCGCTGCTGGATGTACTGCACCAGTTCCAGGCCGGTACCGTCGGGCAGGCGCATGTCGGTCAGGCACAGGTCGAAGGGCTCGCGGCCCAACCAATCGCGGGCTTCCTTGAGGTTGCGGGCGCTGCGGGTGTCGAGCTTCATGCGGCCGAGGGTGATTTCCAGCAGCTCGCGGATATCGGGCTCGTCGTCGACGATCAGGGCTCTCTGTCGGGTCATGGTCAGCTCAGTTTGCGCGGATGGGCGAAAGTGATGCGGAAGCAGCTGCCGCCGTGCTCGCGCGGTTTGTAGTCGAGGCGGGCCTGGTTGCTCTCGCAGAGTTCGCGGGAGATGTACAGGCCGAGGCCCGTGCCCTTGCTCTCGGTGGTGAAGAAGGGCTCGAAGATATTGTGGACCTGCTCAGGCGGGACGCCTTCCCCGTCGTCTTCCACTTCCAGTACCGGCAGGTCGCTTTCGGGGTCGCGGAACAGCTTGAGCCAGACCTGGGCCTGGCCGTTCTTCTTGCTGCTGTAGCGCAGGCCGTTCTGCACCAGGTTGGTCAGCACCTGGGTGAGCTGGTGCGGGTCCATGCGCGTCTGCAGGGTGCTGCCGAGCGTGCTCAGGTGCAGGGTCTCGTTCGGGCCGGAGGACTCGCGGAATTCGCTGGCGAAACGGGTCAGCCAGTACTTGAGGTCCAGCAGCTGCGGATCCGACTGGCGACGACGGGACAGCTGGAGCACGTTCTCGATCACGAGGTTCATGCGCCGCGAGTGGTCCTGGATGATCTGTGCCAGGCGCCGGTCAGGCCCCTGGAGTTCATCCGACTCCTGGAGCAACTGGGCCGCGTGGCTGATGGCGCCCAGGGGGTTGCGGATTTCATGGGCGATACCCGCGGTCAGGCGGCCGAGGGAAACGAGCTTGAGCTGCTGGGCCTGTTGGGCGATCTGCGAGATGTCTTCGAGGAAGACCAGGGTGTTCTGCTGACCGCCCCGCTGGAGGTGGACGAAGCTGGGTTGCAGCGTCGGGCCGTTGGCGAACGCCTGGAGGCTCTGTGGCCGGAGGGTCGGGTTGCTGAGCCAGTACTGCAGGCGTTCCAGCAGCGCGGGGCACTGGCTGCTCAGCGCACGCCCCGTCAGGTCGTCCTTGCCCAGCAGGGCCTGGGCGCCATTGTTGGCGAGCAGGATCTGGTTGCGGGGGTCGAGCACCAGGATGCCGGTGCGCATGCGCTCGAGGATTTGCGCGTTCAGCGCCTCCAGGGTCGCCACATCTTCTGCGCGCTGTTCCGCCAGCGTCTCGCTGATCTGCAAGCGCCGACTCAGCCCCTGGATGAACAGCGCCACGGCAAAGCACAGGGTGCCGAAGCCGCCGGCCTGGACGAACTGGCTGGAGGCCTCGGGCTGGCTGATGCTGAGGTAGAAGGTCAGGTAGATCAGCCCGATCGTCGCCACGGCGGCCACCAGGAGCCCGATGCGTCCGCGCAGGAGGATATTGGAGATGGCCACCGAGACCACGATGAGGTTGGCGATGCCGCTTGGTGTGCCGCCTGCCGTGAAGAACAGGCAGGAGAGCAGCAAGACATCCACCACCGCCAGGCTGAAGACCTGCACCATGCTCCGCGGGCGGGGCACCAGTGCGGCGATCAGGGCGTTCAGGATCAGGTAGAACCAGCTGGCGTTGCGGAACAGCTCGGGCTGCGCGAGATCCAGCAGGCGGTCGTCCAGTTCGCTGGAGATCAGGACCACCAGCACCAGGCCGATCAGCAGCCGGTAAAGGCTGTAGAGGCGGAAGATGCGCCGCCCCTGGGCGCTGAGCCCGGTCGGGAGGGGGCGGGTATCAGCGTTCACCGGAACCCTGGTCCTGTTCCAGGTGGGCGCGGCTGCAATACCAGCGATCGTCCCGGGACAAGGCGTGGTTGCGGGGGACGTGAACACCGCATTGTGCGCAACGCACCATCGGTTGTGTTTCATCCTGCTGGCGGGGCTGGGGGCGGGGCGTCGAGGGCTTCTTGAAGCGGCGCCACAGCCAGATGGCAACGAAGATCAGGACAATCCAGAACAGCAGGCGAAACATGCCGAAGGTGCTCACTACTTGGTGGAAAGCTGGCAGTTTAGCCAAGCCGGTTGGCTGCGCACAGAGACCGGCCGCACGCTGGTGCAACTTGCGTGGTTTTCGCTGCGGGCGCGCCGGAGTATGGTGGCGTTGAGGCGCATTCGACACCTTGCACACCACTCAGGAGACGGCCATGCGCCAAAACCTGCGAATCGTGATGGCCCAGCTCAACTTCCGCGTCGGCGACGTCCAGGGCAATGTCGAGCGGATCATCGAGGCGGCGTACTCTGCCCGCGAAGCCTGGGAAGCGGACGTCATCGTCTTCCCCGAGCTGTGCCTGTGCGGCTGCCCGCCGGAGGACCTGCTGCTGCGTTCCAGCATGCAGCGGCGCGTCGAGATGGGGCTGCAGCGGCTGCGCGACGAAGTGCGCGGCATCTACCTCGTGGTCGGTTATCCCTGGCTGGAGGATGAGCTGCGCTACAACGCCTGCGCGGTGATCGCCGATGGTCAGCTGCTGGCCAGCTACTACAAGCAGCGCCTGCCCAATTACCGCGTGTTCGACGAGAAGCGCTACTTCGAACCGGGACAGCAGCCATGCGTCGTCGATATCAAGGGTGTGGCGATGGCGCTGTCGATCGGTGACGACATCGGGTTTCCCGAGCCCATGGCCCAGGCCCGCGCAGCCGGGGCGAAGCTGATGCTCAGCCTGAATGCCTCGCCCTTCCATCTGGACAAGCAGCTGGAACGCGAAGAGGTGCTGGCCGAGCGGGTGGCCGAGGGCGAGATACCGGTGATCTACGTGAACCAGGTCGGTGGCCAGGACGAGCTGGTGTTCGATGGCGGCAGTTGCGTCATGGATACCGGCGGGATGATCTGCCAGCGCGCGCCGGCCTTCGTCGAGGGCCTCTACCCGGTGGACCTGCAGTTGCAGGACGGCGTCTGGCGGCCACGCCGGACCCATTGCGCCGAGCTCCCGGAACTGGAAGCGAGTGTCTACCAGGCGCTGGTGCTGGGCCTGCGCGACTACGTCCGCAAGAACGGCTTCACCGGGGCAGTGATGGGATTGTCCGGCGGTATCGACTCGGCCCTGACCCTCGCGGTGGCAGTCGACGCCCTGGGGCCGGAGCGTGTGGAAGCGGTGATGATGCCCTGCCACTACACGGCGCAGATCAGCCTGGAGGATGCCGAAACCGAAGCACACCTGCTGGGTGTCGGCTATCGGGTGCTGCCCATCGCGCCTGTGGTCGAGGCATTCCAGCAGGTCCTGGCGCCGGTGTTCGACGGCCATTCCCGCGATGTCAGCGAGGAGAATGTGCAGGCGCGCTGCCGCGGCATGCTGCTGATGGCCATTTCCAACAAGAAGGGCAGCCTGGTGCTGACCGCCGGCAACAAGAGCGAGCTGGCAGTCGGCTACGCGACCCTGTATGGCGATATGGCTGGCGGATTCGACGTCCTCAAGGATGTGCCGAAGTCGCTGGTCTTCCGTCTGGCCGAGTACCGCAACAGCCTGGGCCCGGTGATCCCGCCGCGGGTGATCGAGCGGCCGCCCTCGGCGGAGCTGGCCCCGGGGCAGCCGGATGAAGACTCGCTGCCGCCGTATCCGGTGCTGGACGAGATCCTAAAGCTCTATATCGAACATGACCTGTCGGCCAACGCCATCATTGCCGAGGGGTTCGATGAAGACACCGTGAACCGGGTGCTGGGCATGGTGGATCGCAACGAATACAAACGGCGCCAGGCAGCGGTGGGCATCCGGGTGACGAAGCGGGGCTTCGGTCGGGAGAGGCGCTATCCCATTACCTCGGGATGGCGGCTGGGGGATTAGCGCAGGAGCGTGCGCGGGCTCATTCCGTCGCAAGCGCTAGCCCGGATGCAATCCGGGGAAATCCAGCCGCCTTCGCCTGGCATAACCGCTGGGCGCGCCCACTCACTGGCGAATGGTTCGACGAGATTCGCGAGCAAGCTCGCTACGTTTGGAAGGCATGGAGCAATGAAAAAGGGAGGCCGAAGCCTCCCTTTCTTGCGTACCGCGCTGTATCAGTCGAACAGGCCGAAGGTCATGTAGCTGAACCAGGAACGGTCGCTCTGGTTGGCTTCGGACTCGTGCTCTTCTTCCCGCACTTCGTCCTGGTTCTCCGGCAGCAGTTCTGCCGGGATCTGTTCCTTGGCGTCTTCGTACTGCCTGATCACGTCCTGGGCGGCGCGGGTTTCGCCCGGGGGCAGCGGTGCATCGCTCTCGATCAGGCCCAGGGTCGCCTTGGCCAGCCAGGAACGGTTGTCGGCTTCTTCTTCGCGGGGAACGAACTGGCCGTCCACCAGGGACGGGTGGTCCGGGTAGTTCAGCTTCAGGGTTTCCAGGCTGGACGCGGCCAGCTCGTTCAGCCCCAGGCGCTGGTAGGACTCGACCATCACGGCCAGGCCATCGCCGACGGCGGGGGTTTCCTGGAAGTTTTCCACTACGTAGCGGCCACGGTTGGCGGCGGCGACATAGGCCGCACGGGTCAGGTAGTAGTGGGCAACGTGGATTTCGTAGGCGGCCAGCAGGTTGCGCAGGTAGATCATGCGCTGCTTGGCATCCGGGGCGTAACGGCTGTTCGGGTAGCGGCTGGTGAGCTGGGCGAACTCGTTGTAGGAGTCGCGGGCGGCTCCCGGGTCGCGCTTGGTCATGTCCAGCGGCAGGAAGCGCGCCAGCAGGCCACGGTCCTGTTCGAAGGAGGCCAGGCCCTTCAGGTAGTACGCATAGTCGACGTTCGGGTGCTGCGGGTGCAGGCGGATGAAGCGCTCGGCGGCGGACTTGGCGGCTTCCGGTTCGACATTCTTGTAATAGGCGTAGATCAGCTCGAGCTGGGCCTGTTCGGCGTAGCGGCCGAAGGGATAGCGGGATTCCAGGGCCTTGAGCTTGGCGATGGCGGGGGTGTAGCTGCTGTTGTCCAGATCGGCCTGGGCCTGCTGATACAGCTCGGCTTCGCTCAGGTTCTCGTCCACCACTTCCTTATTGGAGGAACAGGCGGCGGCGAGGGCGAGAGTGGCGATCAGCAGCAGGTGTTTCACTTGCATGGCGGCTTGCGTCCCTGTGACGGCTGGCTGTCTTGGCTGGAGCCGTCCTGTTATGATGGGCGCCCCGGAACCCCCGGGACAAAGACGCGGTATTTAACCACAAGCGCGCAACCGAAACCAAAGGCTGCGCCCCCTCCGTTTTCGAGCATGTCTTCCATTAACAAGCAGAGCATTCAACTCAGCGCCGAGGTCCCGTCCGAATTGGGCGGGCAACGTCTCGACCAGGTCGCTGCACAACTCTTTTCCGAGCACTCCCGTTCCCGTCTCGCCGGCTGGATCAAGGAAGGGCTCCTGACCGTTGACGGCAGTGTGCTGCGTCCGCGGGACATCGTGCATGGCGGTGCGCTGCTGGAGCTGAACGCCGAGCAGGAGTCCCAGGGCGAGTGGGTGGCCCAGGACATCGAGCTCAACATCGTCTTCGAAGACGAGCACCTGCTGGTGCTGGACAAGCCGGCCGGCCTGGTGGTGCACCCGGCCGCGGGGCATGCCGACGGCACCCTGCTCAATGCCCTGCTGCACCATGTGCCGGACCTGGAGAATGTGCCGCGAGCGGGCATCGTCCACCGCCTGGACAAGGACACCACTGGCCTGATGGTGGTGGCCAAGACCCTCGAAGCCCACACCCACCTGGTGGCGCAATTGCAGGCGCGCTCCGTGAGCCGCATCTACGAGGCGGTGGTGGTCGGCGTGATCACCTCCGGCGGCAAGGTGGACGCTCCCATCGGTCGTCATGGCCAGCAGCGCCAGCGCATGGCTGTCGTGGCCGGCGGCAAGCCTGCGGTCAGCCACTATCGGGTGCTGGAGCGCTTCCGTTCCCATACCCATACCCGCGTCAAGCTGGAAACCGGCCGTACCCACCAGATCCGTGTGCACATGGCCTATGTGAACTACCCGCTGGTGGGCGACCCCGTCTACGGCGGTCGTTTCCGCATTCCGCCGGCGGCGAGCCAGACCCTGATCCAGACTCTCAAGGATTTCCCGCGCCAGGCCCTGCATGCGCGCTTCCTCGAACTGGACCACCCAGTGACCGGCGAGCGCATGAAGTGGGAATCCCCGCTGCCTGACGATTTCGTCTGGCTGCTCACCCTGCTGCGCCAGGATCGCGAGTCCTTCGAGCAATGACCAACTGGCTGAAGCCCGATTGGCCTGCGCCTGCGCGGGTGAATGCCTGTGTCACCACCCGCGACGGCGGCTTCAGCCTGCCGCCGTTCGAGGGCCTGAACCTCGGCAGCCACGTTGGCGACGATCCACACGCCGTCGAAAGGAATCGCCAGGTGCTGACCTCCACCCTGGCTTGCCGGCCAGCCTGGCTGAGCCAGGTGCATGGCGTGCGCGTCGTGCAGGCTGATCCGGCTCGCGTGGTCGAGGCGGATGCCAGCTGGACGGCGGAACCCGGCGTCGCCAGTGCGGTTCTGACGGCCGACTGCCTGCCGGCGCTGTTCTGCGACCGCGCCGGCAGCAAGGTTGCGGCTGCCCACGCCGGCTGGCGTGGCCTGGCCAATGGCGTGCTGGAGGCGACCCTGGATGCGCTTGCCTTGCCGGCCGACGAGGTACTGGTCTGGCTCGGCCCGGCCATCGGCCCGGCAGCCTTCGAGGTCGGTCCCGAGGTGCGCGAAGCCTTCGTTGCCAGTCATCCCGAAGCGGACCAGGCCTTCCGGCCCAGCGTCAACCAGGGGAAGCACATGGCCGACATCTACCAGCTGGCGCGCATTCGCCTCGCCGCTCGCGGCATCCACGCCGTGTATGGCGGCGGCTTCTGCACCGTCAGCGATCCGCGCTTCTATTCCTACCGCCGCGCCGCGCGCACCGGCCGCTTCGCCAGCCTGGTCTGGCTGGCCGACTGACTGCCCAGGCAGGATGAAGGCGCGCCAGGTCCTTGGCGAATGAATTCGCCCCCACAGAAAACGGCAGCACTTGCAGGTTGGGTAGAGGAACGAGACCCAACATTTCGTGGCTGATGCCGGGCGCGTTGGGCCTCGCTGCGCTTGGACCAACCTACGGGGGGCTGTTGAAATCGCTCTCACCGTCGGCCATTGATGCCGGTCAATTTCGTAGAGGTTGAATCACCCAGAATCGTCCTTATCTAAGCTTCATCCCGGCGGGCTTTTCGTATCTGGCGCCGTCATTGCGCCGCCCGCTACCTGAAGAAAGGACGAAACCATGCGAATAGACCGTTTGACCAGCAAGCTGCAACTGGCGCTCTCCGATGCCCAGTCCCTGGCAGTTGGCCATGACCATCCCGCCATTGAACCCGTACACCTGGTACTGGCCCTGCTCGACCAGCAGGGCGGATCGATCAAGCCCCTGCTGATGCAGGTGGGCTTCGACGTGGCGGCCCTGCGCCAGGGCCTGACCCGTGAACTCGATCATCTGCCGAAGATCCAGAATCCCACCGGCGACGTGAACCTGTCCCAGGACCTGGCGCGCCTGCTCAACCAGGCCGATCGCCTGTCCCAGCAGAAGGGCGACCAGTTCATTTCCAGCGAGTTGGTGCTGCTCGCCGCGATGGACGAAAACACCCGCCTCGGCAAGCTCCTGCTCGGCCAGGGCGTGACCCGCAAGGCGCTGGAGAATGCCATCGCCAACCTGCGTGGCGGCCAGGCCGTGAACGATCCCAACATCGAGGAATCCCGCCAGGCGCTGGACAAGTTCACCGTCGACCTGACCAAGCGTGCCGAGGAAGGCAAGCTGGACCCGGTGATCGGCCGTGACGACGAGATCCGCCGCACCATCCAGGTCCTGCAGCGCCGTACCAAGAACAACCCCGTGCTGATCGGCGAGCCCGGCGTCGGCAAGACCGCCATCGCCGAGGGTCTGGCACAGCGCATCGTCAACGGCGAAGTGCCTGACGGCCTGAAGGACAAGCGCCTGCTGGCCCTGGATATGGGCGCGCTGATCGCCGGGGCCAAGTTCCGTGGCGAGTTCGAAGAGCGCCTGAAGGGCGTGCTCAATGAACTGTCCAAGCAGGAAGGCCGGGTCATTCTGTTCATCGACGAACTGCACACCATGGTCGGCGCCGGCAAGGCCGAAGGCGCCATGGATGCGGGCAACATGCTCAAGCCGGCGCTGGCCCGTGGCGAGTTGCACTGCGTTGGCGCCACCACCCTGGACGAATATCGCCAGTACATCGAGAAGGACGCCGCGCTGGAGCGCCGCTTCCAGAAGGTGCTGGTGGATGAGCCGAGCGAAGAAGACACCATCGCCATCCTGCGTGGCCTCAAGGAGCGCTATGAGGTGCACCATCAGGTGACCATCACCGACGGTGCCATCATCGCCGCGGCCAAGCTGTCGCACCGCTACATCACCGACCGCCAGCTGCCGGACAAGGCCATCGACCTCATCGACGAAGCCGCCAGCCGCATCCGCATGGAGATCGACTCCAAGCCGGAAGCCCTGGACCGTCTGGAGCGTCGCCTGATCCAGCTGAAAGTCGAGCAGGAGGCGCTGAAGAAGGAAGAGGACGATGCTGCCCTCAAGCGCCTGGAAAAACTGAAGGAAGACATCGCCCGGCTGGAGCGCGAATACGCCGACCTGGAAGAGGTCTGGAAATCGGAGAAGGCCGAGGTGCAGGGCTCGGCGCAGATCCAGCAGAAGATCGAGCAGGCGCGCCAGGACATGGAGGCTGCCCGGCGCAAGGGTGACCTGCAACGCATGGCCGAGCTGCAGTACGGCGTGATCCCCGATCTTGAGCGCAGCCTGCAAATGGTTGCCCAGCATGGCAAGGCCGAAAACCAGTTGCTGCGCAACAAGGTGACCGACGAAGAGATCGCCGAAGTCGTCTCCAAGTGGACCGGCATCCCGGTGGCCAAGATGATGGAGGGCGAGCGGGAGAAGCTGCTGCACATGGAAGATGGCCTGCACAAGCGGGTCATCGGCCAGCACGAGGCGGTCGTCGCCGTGGCCAACGCGGTGCGTCGTTCCCGCGCGGGCCTGGCCGATCCGAATCGCCCGAGCGGTTCCTTCCTGTTCCTCGGCCCGACCGGCGTGGGCAAGACCGAACTGTGCAAGGCGCTGGCCGAATTCCTCTTCGACACCGAAGAAGCCCTGGTGCGCATCGACATGTCCGAGTTCATGGAGAAGCACTCCGTGGCTCGCCTGATCGGCGCCCCTCCGGGTTACGTCGGCTATGAGGAAGGCGGCTACCTGACCGAAGCGGTGCGTCGCAAACCCTATTCCGTGGTGCTGATGGACGAGGTGGAAAAGGCCCACCCGGACGTATTCAACGTATTGCTCCAGGTGCTGGAAGATGGCCGCCTGACCGACAGCCACGGCCGCACCGTGGACTTCCGCAACACGGTGGTGGTGATGACCTCCAACCTGGGCTCCTCGCAGATCCAGGAACTGGTGGGCGACCGCGAGGCGCAGCGTGCGGCGGTGATGGATGCGGTAAGCGCGCATTTCCGTCCCGAGTTCATCAACCGGATCGACGAAGTGGTGGTGTTCGAGCCCCTGGGTCGTGACCAGATAGGCGGCATCGCGGAAATCCAGCTACAGCGTCTGCGCAAGCGCCTGGCCGAGCGTGAACTGAGCCTGGAGCTGAGCCCCGAGGCCCTGGACAAGCTGATCGCGGTTGGCTACGACCCGGTCTACGGTGCGCGTCCGTTGAAGCGGGCGATACAGCGCTGGATCGAAAACCCGCTTGCCCAGCAGATCCTGGCAGGCCAGTTCGCTCCCGGTGTCACCATCACGGCGAAGGTGGAAGGAGACGAGATCGTATTCAGCTGATGCGCAGCGAGTGTTGTAGGAGCGAGCTTGCTCGCGAAGCCTTTTCGCCAGCAAGCTGGCTCCTACAGCGATTCACCGGTGCAGAAAGGTGAGGGATAAGCGGCGTTCTTATGTGAAGGGCATTGCCGCATTGCGGGGCTGCTTCATGTTCAGCGGTTGCGCTAGGGCATGCGAATGGACTGCAGCAGGTCCTCAAGGATGATGGCCTGGTCTTCGGCCAGGTCGATGATGTGGAAGCCCGCCCAGCAATTGCGCTGGTCTTCGCCCATGCGGGTCCACAGGCAGTCCGCGCCCAGGCGGATTTCTTCCAGCCCTTCCACCCAGGTCAGGGGCACGAGCCGGCATTCCCAGACCGAGTCGGCGGCGAGCGGCAATTCGCTCAGCAGCATGAAACCGTCCATCGACAGGTCGACGATACGTCCCAGGCGCTGCCCTGAATGCAAGTCGAATACTTCCAGCTGCAGCTCGGCGGCAAAGCGGCTGTGCTGGCGACGTTCTTCCATGGTGAACTCCTGCTGCGGGCTCAGACGGTGCGGCCGGTAAAGCGTTGCAGTACCCGGTAGATGGCGCCCAGGGCGCGATCCATCAGCGGGGCCGTGCGTTCCGGCGGGACCAGGCGGACCAGTCCTTGCTCCATGTCCAGGGCCAGCTGGGTAATGGGAATGATCGCCACGCGCTGGCCGCTGTGGTCGACGAACATGTAATTGCGAGTGGTCGGGCTGAACCAGGACAGCTTGAGCGCCCGGGTCTGCGGGCCGTCGATGAACTCGAACCAGGTGCCGAACTCGACGCTCGCAAGTTCCTTGATCAGCGCCTGCGCGCGGCTGGACAGGCTGACCGGTCGCGGAGTATTGGCCAGTTCGGCGTCTTCCCCGAGCATCTCGCCGAGCCGGCTTTCCGGGAGCGGGCTTTCGATGCGTGCCGCCACCTGGGGTTGCTGCGACTGGACCGCGTGCTGGCAGGCGACCAGGTCCTGAAGCAGGCGCCGGATGCCGTCCTCGTGATAGCCACCCAGCAGTTCCAGGCCCTTGCGCAGGTCTTCCAGCATGGGAATGCGCAACTGTTGCAGGTGGGCCTGACCCTCGGCGTCCAGCGGCGTACCGCTCCAGGCCAGTTGCTCGGCGACTTCCACCGAGCGTTGCCATTCAACGCTGCGCTCGCCGTGGCGGAGCAGCACGAAGACCAGCACATCGGTCCAGGTGAGTTCGAGGAAATGCTGGATGACGCCGGGCAGCTCGCGTCCCGCCAGGCAGCGTCCCACGGTGTCGACGGCCTGCTGGCGGGCTCCCAGCAGCTTGTCGCGCCCTTTGGCGGCTTCCACGGCACGCTGCTCGCGCAGTTCCACCTTGTGCCGCAGCGTGCCGACGTATTCGTTGAACTCATCCAGCAGGCTGTCGAACAGCAGCAGGTCACCGCTGAAGCCATGGACGACGCGCTCCACGACCCAGTGAATCTTCGCCAGCAGGTCCCGTTCTTCCGTCTCGCTGGCGTAGAGCACGCCTGCCTGGGCCATGCTGTTGAGCAGGCGCCGGGCAGGGTGGTGGTGCTGGGTGAAGAGCGCCTTGTCCTGCAGCGCGACCTTCAAATAAGGCGTATGCAGGTGGGAGAGGGCGGTCTTGTAGACATCGGCGAGGTTATCGTCGTCGAGGATGAAGTCGAAGAGCATCCCCACCAGGTCGATCACATCAGCTTCGTAATCCGACAGCTTCTGCTGGCCCGGCAGGTGGCTGTGGCTTTCCAGTTGCTGGTGCAGGTCGGCCTTCAGCCCCTCGACGCGCTGCGGTTGGCGCAGTTTGCTGGCCAGGTCCTGGGCGGATTGCTGTTGCAGGCGGTTCAGCGCCTCCAGCAGTTCGGCCGCGCTGTAGGTGCGTGTCGCGCCGCGCGGGGCAAAACTGGAAATGCTCGGCGTACCGCCGGGCAAGGGGGCATTGCTGTGGTGCTGGCGGCGCTCACCCAGCAGGGAGGCCAGACCGCTGAACAGTTGTCCCGGGTCGCTGGGCGGCGCGCCGCTGAGGTCCAGCGGCCCGGTGGCTTGCGGCGCGGACGAATATTGCGTGGACTGTTCCGCCGAAGGCTTCTGGCCTGCGGCAGATGAAGAGGGGGTGGGTGCGCTGGGGGAGCGCTGCACGTTGTATTTCAGGTTGGGCAGCACGCCGGCCTGGATCAGCCGCTGGTTGAGTGCCTCGTAGACGCTGTCCAGCCCGAGCATCACGTGCTGGTCGAAGAGCATATAGAGGATGGTCTTGATCCGTAGCGGAAAGGGGCAGGGCGCCAGCGCTTCGCGGAAGGCCAGGGCAATGGACTGCGGCCCGAAGGGATTGTCGTCATCCCCCAGCTTGCGCCCGCCATTGAGCACCGCCAGGCGCTGGTCGAGGGCGAACAGGGATTGCGAGCAGCGCGCCTTGACCCGGCTGACCATGTTGGTGACCAGCAGGTTTTCCTCGTATTCGTCGTTTTCTATCAGCTCCAGGTCGTCAGCGTTCAATTCCCCGGCGCTCAGGGCTGGCTTGAGCTTGCCGCTGAGAAAATCTTCGAAGCTCTTGGCGATGCGCTGATGGTACGCGCGTTCTATTTGCGGGCGTTGCTTGCGGATATCCCGCATGCTGTCGAAGAAGAGCGTCTGGACCTGATTGTTCTCGGCCTTCTCGGCGCATTCGAACAGGGTGTCGTCCACATGGCTGAAAACACGGGTCAGATGCTCCGCCAGCCGGTTCATCACCAGCTTGCGGCAACTTTGCACCAGATCACCGAAGCGCGGCTGTATACCGCGGCTGGCCAGCGTCGTCACGGGGCCTGGAGGGGGTGGGGGTCGATCCTGATTGCTCATAGCCGTCCTGTAGAGAGACAGGCCGCGATCACGACCTGCAACGCTCTCGCTACGGCTCAGGTATAGCACTCGAGCGGTTTTCTGCAAATCATTGTCAGAATTCGTTTTTTTAGGGGTTGACAGCCTGTTCGCTATCCGTAAAATGGCGCGCCTCTGAAGCGCTAAAGCAAACAGCGAAGCGAAGCAGAGTTGGAAGATCGAAGTTCCGCGATAGCTCAGTCGGTAGAGCAAATGACTGTTAATCATTGGGTCCCTGGTTCGAGTCCAGGTCGCGGAGCCAACTTCCAGACGGGGTATAGCGCAGTCCGGTAGCGCGCCTGCTTTGGGAGCAGGATGTCGGGAGTTCGAATCTCTCTACCCCGACCACCTCAAATTTGGGTCGTTAGCTCAGTCGGTAGAGCAGTTGGCTTTTAACCAATTGGTCGTAGGTTCGAATCCTACACGACCCACCATACAAGACCTCCCGGGAGGTCCGAAGAAGCGGTAAGGCGAAAGCCTTACCGCTTTTTTGTGTGCGCCAGGCATGGCGCGTAGCGCCGTGACTGGCGCTGTTCGGTTCACTGTGGTGGTGAACTGGACGACTTGGAGGTGGAAGTCCTCTGCACGCCCGGCAAGGGGAAGTGCTAGCGGAAGGCAAGG
>NZ_JBHZGM010000026.1:0-79557 GCF_043392685.1 Metapseudomonas phytobenefica
AAAGAGCATTTCGATCAAGCCTTTCGTCTCAACCGAGGCCGCGCATTCTACGCTAGCCGTTCTTACTGTCAAGCTCTTTTTCGAAATTTTCGTTTCTACTCAAGCGCTTGCGCTTCCGATCCGATTCACTCTTCTCGTCAGCGGGAGGCGCATTCTACAGCGTTCAAACTCGCTGTCAACACCTCCGGTTCAGCCTCATTCGCCAGCGGCGAACTTCTCGAAGCGAACCCTTCCAACACCTCACCAATAACTTAACCCATTGATCTACAAGGAGTTTTTCTTGGAGACTGCGCCGGAAGTGGGGCGCATTATAGGGACGCAGAATCTGCCGTCAACACTAAATTGAAACTTTTTTGTCATCCCGCCTGAACAGCGCAAAAACCCTGGGTAGGTAGCGCTCCACAATCGGTACTCGCAACAGCAGCAACCCAATGCCTGTGACGGCATAGCCGGACCATTCGGCCATATCCGCCCGTACCACCCAGAGCATATGCAGTAGAGCGATTGCCAGAATGGCATATACCAGCCGATGCAATCGCTTCCAGCGCTTACCCAGGCGACGGATGCTGAAGCGGTTCGAAGTTACCGCCAGGGCCAGCAACCCACAGAACCCCAAGGCGCCTACGAATATGTAGGGACGTTTGCCCAGGTCAATCAGTAACTGCTGCATGTCCAGGCCGAGCAGAAACACGGCATACCCAGTGATATGCAGCACTACGTAGGTGAAACACCACAGCCCCACTTGCCTGCGCACCGCAATCCACCCTCCCCAGCCGGTCAGCTTCTGCAGCGGCGTCATGGACAAAGTGATGAGCAGAAGCCAGAGCGCCCCCAGCCCCAGACGATCCACCAGAACCTTGCCCGGATCCGGCCCCAGGGCAAATATCCAGGCCTGATAGAGCCAGAGACCGACCGGGATCGGCGCCACAAGGAAAAAGAAGAGTCTCCAGAGCCTGAACCGCATCAGTAGTACTTCCTCAAATCCAGCCCAGCATAGAGGCCGGCCACTTCGTCATAGCCGTTGAACATACGCGTCGGCACGATATTCGGACTGAACAGGCCGCTGGGGAGGCGCCGCTCATGGGCCTGGCTCCAGCGGGGATGGTCCACCTCAGGGTTAACGTTCGAATAGAAGCCATATTCCTCAGGGGCAATGGATTGCCATGTGGTAGGCGGCTGCTCACTGACCAGACTGATTCGCACGATGGACTTGATGCTCTTGAATCCGTACTTCCAGGGCACCACCAGACGGAGCGGCGCGCCATTCTGATTCGGCAGCACGCGACCATACATACCCACAGCAAGAATCGTCAGCGGATGCATGGCCTCATCCAGCCTCAGCCCTTCCACATAAGGCCAATCGATCAGGGAGAAGCCGGACCGCACGCCAGCCATCTCCTCTGGAGCAAGGTGGGTCTCGAAGCTGACGTACCTGGCCTTGCTTGTAGGCTCGACCTGCTTGAGCAATTCAGCCAAAGGGAAGCCCAGCCAGGGAATGACCATGGACCAGGCCTCGACGCAACGCAGCCTGTAAATGCGCTCTTCCAGCCCGTGTGGCCTGACCAGATCCTCTACCGAGTAAGTACCCGGTTTAGCTACTTCTCCATCGATTCGCACAGTCCAGGGTTCGACCTGCATCTTCTCCGCATAGCGCGCCGGGTCGCTCTTATTGGTCCCGAACTCGTAGAAGTTGTTGTAGTGGGTCGCATCCCGAAATGGTGTGATCGATTCGTGCCCCGGCGTAATCGCCTGCCATCGGGTACTCGCGAGCTTCTCGCTGAACCACGCAGGCGCCGGCGCTGACTCGACATCCGGATAGGCCGACGCGTCCTGCGCACGACCCGGCATCGCCGCCATGGCCGCCAGTGCGCCGGCCGCACCGAGCAGTTGGCGACGGGAGAGGTAGATGGATTCGGGAGTGACTTCGCTCTCGCGACACGCAGAGGAAGGAGGGATCTGAATCAGCATGGCGGCTCCACAACTTGGGCAGGGATGCCCAGTAGACTGCGGAGCCGCGAGGAAATTACATCACTCGACCTGCTTGCGGCGACGCAGCTGGAGCAAGTATTGCACCGGGCCGGAAGCGGCGTAAGCCAGGAAGATCAGCAGAAGGATGCGCGGCGGGTCGCTGAACACCACGGCGAAGACCAGCACGACCGCGAGAATGGCCACGAAAGGCACACGCCCTTTCAGGTCCAGGTCCTTGAAGCTGTAGAACTTGATGTTGCTGACCATCAGCATGCCGGCCAGGGCGACGAGCAGGGCGACGATGAACGACATGTTCGAACCCTTGATGCCGAAGTCGCTGAACGCCCACACGGTACCGGCCACCACACCTGCCGCAGCTGGACTGGCGAGGCCGATGAAGTAGCGCTTGTCCACCTTGCCGATCTGGGTATTGAAACGCGCCAGACGCAGTGCCGCGCCGGCCACATAGATGAAGGCGACAGTCAGACCGACGCTGCCCAGACCACTCAAGGCCCACTCGAAGGCCAGCAACGCCGGCGCAACACCAAAGGCGACCATGTCCGACAGCGAGTCGTATTCGGCACCGAATGCGCTCTGGGTATTGGTGAGTCGCGCAACACGGCCGTCGAGGCTATCCAGCACCATGGCGACGAAAATGGTAGCGGCGGCCACCGAGAAGTTGCCGCTCATGGCGTTGACGATGGCGTAGAAACCGGCGAACAGGTTGGCAGTGGTGAAGAGATTGGGCAGCAGATAGATGCCGCGGTGGCGAACCTTGCGCCCTTCGGCATCCTGGACTTCCTCGACATGCTCGTCGATGGGCAGCAGGCTCTCGCCCTCGATGGGCTGATTCGGCTCTTCGGGACGTTCATTCATGAACAACATCCTTGCAACGAATACGGTTTGTGGTGGGCAACACGCGGGATGCAGCGCCCGGCAAACAGGCTTTATACCAGAACCCTGCCGCCATAACGAAAGAACGCGGCCGTGGCCGCGTTCTTTCTGGATCGGAAAAGACCTTAGTTCTTGGTCTTGTCGACGATCTTGTTGGCGGAGATCCACGGCATCATTGCGCGCAGACGCTCACCAACCTGCTCGATCGGATGAGCAGCGTTGTTGCGGCGGTAGGCGGTCATCGAAGCGTAGTTCGAGGCACCTTCCTGGATGAACATCTTGGCGTATTCGCCGTCCTGGATGCGCTTCAGAGCGTTGCGCATGGCCTGACGGGATTCGGCGTTGATGACCTCCGGACCGGTTACGTACTCACCGTACTCGGCGTTGTTGGAGATCGAGTAGTTCATGTTGGCGATGCCGCCTTCGTACATCAGGTCGACGATCAGCTTCAGCTCGTGCAGGCACTCGAAGTAGGCCATTTCCGGCGCGTAGCCAGCTTCGACCAGGGTTTCGAAACCGGCCTTCACCAGTTCGACGCAACCGCCGCACAGAACAGCCTGCTCACCGAACAGGTCGGTTTCAGTCTCGTCCTTGAAGGTGGTTTCGATGATGCCGGTACGGCCGCCGCCCACGCCGCAGGCGTAGGACAGGGCTACGTTCTTGGCATTGCCGGAAGCGTCCTGGTAAACGGCTACCAGGTCCGGAATACCACCGCCCTTGACGAACTCGGAACGTACGGTGTGGCCCGGGGCCTTCGGCGCGATCATGATCACGTCGAGGTCAGCGCGCGGTACGACCTGGTTGTAGTGGATGGCGAAGCCGTGGGCGAAGGCCAGGGTGGCCCCCTTCTTCAGGTTCGGCTCGACTTCTTCCTTGTACAGCTTGGACTGGAACTCGTCCGGAGTCAGGATCATTACCAGGTCAGCTGCGGCAACGGCTTCCGGCACGCTCTTGACGGTCAGGCCGTGGGCCTGGGCCTTGGCAACGGTGGCGGAGCCGGGACGCAGGCCAACGGTCACGTCCACACCGGAGTCTTTCAGGTTGCATGCGTGAGCGTGGCCCTGGGAACCGTAACCAATGATGGCAACTTTCTTGCCCTGGATGATCGAGAGGTCACAGTCTTTGTCGTAATAAACTTTCATGGTCCTGACTCTTTTATAACGAAAGGGATGGGGTGCGAGCACCGCGACAAGGGCACATTAAGCGATCTGATCCATTGCGTAAAATGATATATTCGCAACGCAACGTGCCAGTATTCGAAACGCTCATGGACAGCCACTCCCTCAAGCTATTTCTTTCCCTGGCTGACAACCTGCACTTCGGCAAAACCAGCCGCGAGCAGCATGTCAGCCCCTCCGCGCTCAGTCGCAGCATCAAGCAACTCGAGGACGAACTTGGCGCTCCTCTGTTCGTGCGCGACAGTCGCTCCGTTCAGCTGACCCGCGAGGGGAAGCAGTTCCGCGAATATGCGAGCGAGGTCCTAAGCGGCTGGCATGCCATCCGCCAACGACTCATGCAGGAGCAGATGGACCTGCACGGCGAACTCTCCCTGTACTGCTCGGTGACGGCGAGCTACAGCTTCCTCTACGACATCCTGAGCAGCTTCCGCCTGGACTACCCCCGCATTGAAATGAAGCTGCACACCGGCGACCCGGCAAAGGCCGTCGAGCGGGTGCAACAAGGACTGGAAGATCTTGCCATCGGTGCGCGCCCTGACAACCTGCCAGCCGGTGTCGAGTTCCAGTCGATTACGCGCTCAGAGCTGCGTTTCATCGGCCCGCATTTGCCTCAACTGCTGACGGAAGAACAACGACGGCAGCCCACGGCGCAGAGCTGGAAGGACGTGCCGATGATTCTCTCGGAAGAAGGCCTGGCCCGGACCCGGACCGACCGCTGGCTGAAAAGCCACGGCATCAAGCCACGCATCTATGCCCAGGTGAGCGGCAATGAGGCCATCGTCAGCATGGTGAGCCTGGGCTTCGGTATCGGCGTGGTTCCGCAGATCGTGCTCGACAACAGCCCACTGACCGCACGCATCCGCATCTACGATATCCAGCCGCCATTGGCCGCCTACGACATCGGCCTGTTCGCCTTGGAAAAACGTCTCAAGGACCCGCTGATCGCAGCCTTCTGGAATCGCCGCCAGTAAAACCCGGGCAATAAAAACCCCGCACCAGGCGGGGTTTTTCACGACAGAGATCAGATCGTCAGCACTTTGTCGCCACGGGAAATCCCGGTGACGCCACTGCGTACGGTTTCCAGGATCGAGCTGTTGCCGATGGCCTGGATGAAGCTGTCCAACTTGTCGCTGGTGCCCGCCAACTGGATCGTGTAGACGCTGGAAGTCACGTCGACGATCTGGCCGCGGAAGATGTCGGTGGTGCGCTTGACCTCGGCGCGCTGGGCGCCAGTGGCCTTCACCTTGACCAGCATCAGTTCGCGCTCGATGTGAGCACTCTCCGACAGGTTCACCAGCTTCACCACTTCGATCAGTTTGTTGAGGTTCTTGGTGATCTGCTCGATCACTTCATCGTGGCCGATGGTGGTCAGCGTCAGACGCGACAAGGTCGGGTCTTCGGTCGGGGCCACGGTCAGGCTTTCGATGTTGTAGTTGCGCTGGGAGAACAGGCCAACGACGCGGGACAGGGCGCCCGGCTCGTTTTCCAGCAACAGGGAAATGATGTGTCGCATGTTCAGGTCCGCTCCGTCTTGCTCAGCCACATGTCGCGCATGGCGCCATCCCGAATCTGCATCGGGTAGACGTGTTCGCTGGAGTCGACCTTGATATCGAGGAACACCAGACGGTTCTTCAGCGAGAACGCCTCTTCCATCTTCGCTTTCAGATCCTTCGGATCGGTCACGCGAATGCCGACGTGGCCATAGGCTTCGGCCAGCTTGACGAAATCAGGCAGCGACTCCATATAGGAGTGCGAGTAGCGGCTGTTGTACTGCATGTCCTGCCATTGGCGAACCATGCCCAGCGCACCGTTGTTCAGGTTGATGATCTTCACCGGCAGGTCGTACTGCAGGCAGGTCGACATCTCCTGGATGTTCATCTGGATGCTGCCCTCGCCGGTCACGCAGGCGACGTCGGCTTCAGGGAAGCTCAGCTTGATGCCCATGGCCGCCGGGAAGCCGAAGCCCATGGTGCCCAGGCCACCGGAGTTGATCCAGCGATTGGGCTTGTTGAAGCGGTAGTACTGCGCCGCGAACATCTGGTGCTGGCCCACGTCGGAGGTGATGTAGGCATCGCCCTTGGTCACTTCCCAGAGGGTCTCGATCACGCTCTGCGGCTTGATGATGCTGCCGTCGCCCTTGTCGTAAGGGAACAGGTCGCCACCGGCGCGCCATTCATCGATCTGCTTCCACCAGGCCGCGACGGTTTCCTTGTTCGGAGTCTCGCCGATTTCCTTGAGGATGGCGACCATCTCGGAGAGCACGCTGTCTACCGGGCCAACGATCGGGATATCGGCCTTGATGGTCTTGGAGATCGACGCGGGGTCGATGTCGATGTGGATGATCTTCGCGTTCGGGCAGAACTTGGCGGCACCGTTGATGACGCGGTCATCGAAACGCGCGCCGACGGCCAGAATCACGTCGCAATGGTGCATCGCCAGGTTGGCGGTATAGCTGCCGTGCATGCCGAGCATGCCAACGAACTGGCGATCGGTGCCCGGGAAAGCGCCAAGGCCCATCAGAGTGTTGGTCACTGGCAGGTTGAGCATCTTGGCCAGCTCGGTGAGCTGCTCGGATGCGTCGCCCATGATCACGCCACCGCCGGAGTACAGGATCGGACGCTTGGCAGCCAGCAGCATCTCGGCAGCCTTGCGGATCTGGCCGGAATGGCCGCGGACCGCGGGGCTGTAGGAGCGCAGCTTGACCTTCTTCGGGTAGCTGTATTCGAACTTCTGGGTCGGGTCGCCCATGTCCTTCGGAATGTCGACGACAACCGGGCCCGGACGGCCGGACTGGGCGATGTAGAACGCCTTCTTGATCACCTCGGGGATTTCCGAGGGATGCTTGACGATGAAGCTGTGCTTCACGATCGGACGGGAAATACCGACCATGTCGGTTTCCTGGAAGGCATCGGTGCCGACCATGTTGCTCGGCACCTGGCCGGACAGGATCACCATCGGGATGGAGTCCATGTAGGCGGTGGCGATGCCGGTAATGGCGTTGGTCGCACCCGGGCCGGAAGTCACCAGCACAACACCGGGTTTGCCGGTGGCGCGGGCGTAGCCGTCGGCCATGTGGGTAGCAGCCTGCTCATGACGGACCAGGATGTGGGTCACATCGTTTTCTTTGAACAGGGCATCGTAGATATGCAGGAGGGCACCACCCGGGTACCCATAGATGTACTTAACGCCTTCGTCACGCAGCGAGCGGACGACCATTTCAGCGCCAGATAAGAGCTCCACGTTTTTCACCTCTAGAACGCCAGATAACCGCCCGCGACCGGACGGCCTGATTAGGTTTGCCTGCAATCAGCGCATGAGCGACTGGTGGTCGCCGACTACGTCAGCTGCTGATTGAACAGGCATCGGGTCGGCCCCTGAGAGTTGTTGCGGGGCTTTCCCACCCAGCGCGAGGTAACGCGTTGCGGGTGTTACAGGTCGGCGCGGGTATGCACCTCATCGACTACTACAGCTTCCGACTTGCGGCCGGCCCACTGGAATAGCGAACCCTGGATTCTTCGGATAAGCACGAGACAAGTCAAGTAATCCGTTGCGGAATCTGCATGGATTGCTGTGACACGACGCAGGATCAAGGTCGACGGCTTTGGTTATAGTTAGCCAAGGACTCACCGCCACTTGAAGGAAACAGCATGCATCGCATGATTTTCACCGGCAGCCTGTTGCTGGCACTGGCCACATCCGCCATGGCTGGCCAAGTCTACAAATGGGTCGATGCCCAGGGCGTTACCCACTTTGGCGCGCAGCCGCCAGACGGCCAGGAAGCCACGAGCGTGAATACCTCGGTAGCGAAGCCGAGCCCCAGCCTGCCGCTTCTGGACAGCGAAATCGAACAGCAGCGGGCACGGCTACCGGCGAGCAAGCCGGTAGGCGACCAGAAGGCCATCGACGAGAAAGTGAAGGCGGAAGTTGCAACCCAGGAAGCGGAGCGCCGCAAGTATTGCGACACCGTCCGTACCAACTTGGCACAACTGAAGAACAATCCGCGGCTGCGCGCAGAAGTGAGCGGGGAAGTACGCCGCCTGACCGAAGAAGAGCGGCAATCCCGGATCAAGGATGCCGAAAAGGCGATCAGCGAGAACTGCAACTGAGGCGCTGCCTCAGTTCGCCCCGCCTATCAACCGGTCGAACGCCCCCAGGGCGTCGAGCAAAAGGCCCACTTCGCTGAGCCGCTCCCGGTAGACCTCCTCCGCCATGGCGCGGATGCCTGACGCGTGAGGCAACTCCAGGTCGTTCTCCAGGATGACCTTCATGCGCGGCAGGAAGATCCACTGCAGCCACTGTTCGAAGGCCAGGGTGTCCACGCAGAACGGCGTCTGGCTGGCCAGGGCATTGTCGCTGGGCGATACCTCGTCCCACCAGCCAAGCCTGCGCAGCTCCTGCTCGATGAGCAGGAGCTGGTCGGCGATGTTGACGCAACGCGGGTCCATTAGAGGTTGACCTTGGCTTTTTCACGAGCCAGCGCCGCGCCAGACGGATCGCCCTGGCGGTCCCGGGCACGTGCAATCAGATCCCACAGGCTGGCCTGCAAGGCCGGGCGGCCATTGGCGTAGGTCAGCGCACGACGAGCGAATTGCTCGGCCTGGGCCGCATCGCCCTGGGCCATGCGCACTTCGGCCAGGCGATAGAGCACCTGGGGTTCGCGCGGAGCGATGCGCTGGGCACGCTCCAGGCTGGCAGCCGCACCATTGAGATCACCGCCCCCCTGCTGTTGTTGGGCAGTGGTCAGCAGCGCCAGCACCGGACCATCGAGTTGTTCGTCAGCAGACAGGCCGCCCGTATTACTGGGAATCCCCGTCGGGGCGCTGGGGGCCGGAGCGCTGTAGCTCGGCACGCCATAGCTGGAATTCGGCGCACCATAGCTCGGCACGCTGGGCTCGCTCGCAGCCGGACCGCTGGTGATGGGGCCGGGGGTGATCGCACCACTGGTGATGCTGCCGCTGATGGGCGCACTAGAAGCGGGAGCCGCAATGGGGGCACCGGAACTGGCGCCGGGCACCATCACTACCACGCCGGAATCTTCGGGGAGACGGCGCGGCTCGGCGGGCGCCTGATTGTAGCCACCGCGGCTGGAACTGCCCTGCTCGAGCTCGGACAAGGGCGCGCCGGAATCGACCACGGGAATGGCGCCCCGCTGCGGGGTGGCGCAACCGGCCAGCAGGGCGGCGGCGGCAAGTGCGGGAATCCAGGCTTTACTCACGTTTCATCCTCTCGGTTCATTGCATCCACCCGCGAACCCAGTCCATCACCGAGTCCACGGGAGCTCCCAGGCCGCAAGGCGCGCCGGGGACAGGTTCGCTGCCACGAATGTAGGGCATCTGCACCGCGCCGGGGCAGCTCGGGTCGGAGCCCTGGCCGCTGTGCGGGTCGATCCACGCCTGCACCACGTTGTCCGGCATCGGCATATCCAGCGGCAGCGGGTCGGCCTTGCGCATGAAGGCGGTCCAGACCTGCAGCGCACCGGTTGCCCCGGTCAGCGGCGTCTTGCCGTTATCATCGCGCCCCAGCCAGACCACCGCCAGCAGATCCTGACTGAAGCCGGCAAACCAGCTGTCGCGCGAATCGTTGGTGGTACCGGTCTTGCCCGCCAGGGTCAGGGACGACGGCAACTGGCTATACACCGACCGCGCGGTACCTTCGCGCATCACGCGCTGCATCGCGTTCTGCACCAGATAGATGGCGCCCGGATCGAAGCGTTGCTGGATCTGGAAGGGGTAGCGCTTGAGCGGCTCCCCTTCGGCCGTCAGCACGCTGCGAATCGCCCGCAACGGCGTGTTGAATCCGCCGTTGGCCAGGGTCTGGTACATGGTCGCCACTTCCATCGGGCTCAGCGCACCGGCGCCGAGGAGCATCGAAGGATAAGCCGGCCATTCGCGGGAAACGCCCAGTCTCTCCAAGGTTTTGAGCACATTGGGCACGCCCAGTTCCAGACCGAGCTTGGCAGTCGACAGGTTGTAGGAATTCGCCAGCCCTTGGTACAGGTAGATGGTGCCGTGGGCGCGGCGATCGTAGTTCTGCGGGCGCCATACCTGACCGTCCTGCCCTTTCACCGAGAAGGGTTCGTCCGCGACCCAGCTGGTCAGGGTGTACTGGCTCGGGCGTTCCAGGGCGGTGAGATAGACGGCCGGTTTTATCAGAGAACCGATGGGGCGAACGGCGTCCACCGCACGGTTGAAGCCGGCGAAGCGTGGCTGGCGGCTGCCGATCAGCGCCTGGATTTCGCCGGTTTCCGGATTGCTCACGACCATGGCCGATTCCACCTGGTCGACTCCCTTGCGCCCTTCCAGGCGTTTCAGGGTTTCGTTCAGCGCGGTCTCTGCCTTGGACTGCAGGATCGGATCGAAGCTGGTGAAGATGCGCAGGCCTTCCTCGGTGAGGTCTTCCTCGCGATAGTCCTGGCGCAACTGGCGTTTGACCAGATCGAGGAACGCCGGGTAGGAGCTATCGGCCAGGCTGCCGCGCTTGGTCACACCGAGTGGTTTCTGCTTGGCGGCAGCGGCTTCCTCGGGGGTGATCACGTGTTGCTCGGCGAGCAGGTCGATCACCAGGTTGCGGCGCTCCAGCGCCCGCTCGGGGTAACGACGCGGGTTGTAGTAGGACGGGCCCTTGACCATCCCCACCAGCAGGGCGATCTGATGCACCTTCAGCTCGGCCAGCGGCTGGCTGAAGAAGTACTGGCTGGCCAGGCCGAAGCCGTGAATGGCGCGCTGGCCGTCCTGGCCCAGGAACACCTCGTTGAGGTAGGCCTCGAGGATTTCACGCTTGTCGTAATGCAGCTCCAGCAGTACCGCCATCATGGCTTCGGTGGCCTTGCGGGAGAGGCTGCGTTCGCTGGTCAGGTAGAAGTTCTTCACCAGCTGCTGGGTCAGCGTACTGCCGCCCTGGCGCAGTTCACCGGCGGTGGCGTTGACCCAGAACGCGCGGGCGATGGACTTGAGGGACACGCCATGGTGATTGAAGAACTCGCGGTCTTCGGTTGCCACCAGGGTTTCCACCAGGTAGGCCGGCACCTGGTCCAGTTTGATCAGCACGCGGTCTTCATGGTGGGCGGGATAGAGGCCACCAATCAGCAGCGGTTCGAGGCGCGCGACCGCCAGGTCGGCGCCGCTGGCCTGGCTCAGGCCGGCCACGAAGTCGCCGGAGAAGCGCACGCGCACGCGCTGGGCCGGCTCGGCGCCCTCATAGAACTGGAAGCCACGGGTATTCAGCTCGACGGTATTACCCGAAACCGAAGCGGCGCCCGGACCGTTGGACAGGCTTTCGCGGCGATAGCCAAGGGCGTCCAGTTCCTTCAGGAAGTCGTCCTTGGACAGCTTCAGGCCGACGAACAGCTCCAGCGGCCGCGCGTAGACCTTGGCCGGCACCGTCCAGCGCTTGCCGGAGAATTTCTCCTGCACCACGGCGTCGAGATAGATGGCGAAACCGGCCAGAATCACCAGGCCTACCAGGCCCAGTTTGAATGCCCAGCCCAACCAGGGGCGAAGGCTGCTGGAACGGCGTTTTGAGCGAGATTTGGGAGAGCGAGGACGTGTCATGGCGGCGCATTATACGCACTTTATCCACAGCCAACAGGCACGCCCTGACGGTATGCAGGCCGTCGCACAGAGGCGATAATGCGGGGCTTCCACAGCTACCGAACAAGGAACGCCCGTGAGCCAGTCCCTGATAGCCGCCCTGCAGAATCCCGCCCTCTATCCTCATCCGGTGGACGGGTTTCTGGTGATCGAGACGCACATCTCTTGGGTGCTGCTGACCGGCAGCTACGTATATAAAGTGAAGAAGCCGGTGAACTTCGGCTTCCTCGATTTCACCAGACTCGAAGATCGCAAGCATTTCTGCGAAGAGGAACTGCGCCTCAATCAGCGCCTGACCCGCGACCTCTACCTGGAAGTCCTGCCGATCACCGGCAGCGCCGAGGCCCCGCAGATCGGCGGCGATGGCCCGGCCATCGAGTACGTGCTGAAGATGCGCCAGTTCCCCCAGGAAAACCTGCTCAGCTCCATGCAGGCCCGCGGCGAACTGACCCCCACCCATATCGACGCCCTCGCCAGGCAGATCGCCAGCTTCCACCTGGCCGCCCCGAAAGTGGCCGTCGAGCACCCGCTGGGTACTCCGGATGCGGTGATGATGCCGGTTCGCCAGAACTTCGAGCAGATCCGCCCGCTGCTGAGCGACAAGGCCGACCTGCAGCAACTGGAGGCCCTGGAAGCCTGGGCCGAGAGCAGCCACGAGCGACTCAAGCCGCTGCTGGCGCGACGCAAGCAGGAAGGCTTCATCCGCGAATGCCACGGTGACATCCACCTGGGCAACGCCACGCTGATCGACGGCGAGGTGGTGATCTTCGACTGCATCGAATTCAACGAGCCCTTCCGCTTCACCGACGTCTACGCCGATACCGCCTTCATCGCCATGGACCTGGAAGATCGCGGTCTCAAGTCCCTCTCCCGCCGTCTGGTCAGCCAGTACCTGGAGCACACCGGCGATTACGAGGGCCTGGAGCTGCTCAACTTCTACAAGGCCTATCGCGCCCTGGTCCGAGCCAAGATTGCGCTGTTCAGCCTGGCCCACCAGCCCGACGCGGTACAGAAGGCCGCCACGCTTCGCCAGTACCGCAACTACGCTGGCCTGGCAGAAAGCTACAGCGCCATCCCCTCGCCGTTTCTGGCCATTACCAGCGGCGTGTCCGCCTCGGGCAAGAGCCACGTAGCGCTGCGCCTGGTGGAAGCCCTCGGCGCCATCCGCCTGCGCTCGGACGTCGAACGCAAACGCCTGTTCGGTGAACAGCAGCAGGGCAGCGAAGGTCTGCAGGCCGGCATCTATAGCGCCGATGCCAGTTCCGCCACCTACAAGCACCTCAACCAGCTGGCGCGTGTTGCCCTGCACGCCGGCTTCCCCGTGGTCATCGACGCGACCTTCCTCAAGCAGGAGCAACGCAAGGCCGCACGCAAGGTTGCCGAGGAAACCGGCACGCCGTTCCTGATCCTCGACTGCCATGCACCGGAGGCGGTGATCGAGTCCTGGCTGGCCCAGCGCCAGGCCGAAGGCAGCGACCCGTCCGACGCCACCATGGAGGTGGTGCGCGCGCAACTGGCCAGCCGCGAACCCCTGGATGCGAACGAGCAGGCGCAAAGCAAGCGCATCGACACCGATCAGGCCGCCAGCCTCGACGGCCTGGTGGAACTCATCCGCCAGCATCTGCCGGGCGTCTGACCCTCCCCCACCGCGCCGGGCAACATCCGGCGCGGCTTCTATACTGCCGGCTGAGTCGCCCTCAGTCGCGCAGCAGGATCATTTCCCCCAATAACCGGCGCCCCCCCGTCGGTCGTTGGTACCTCCGCCCGAAAGAAGCGAACCGCCCTATCGTCAGCAGTGATCGTTATCCGTGCGGGAAGCGCACGAGGATTGAGCGATAGCACAAGGCCACGCGTCACGAATGGCCGCTACACTTATTCACAGTCCTGTCCCTCTCGCGCCCAATCCATCGCAAGGAGGCTCGATGAACGACGAACTGCAACACATGAAGAACCTGGGCAAGACTTCAGCACAATGGCTGCACGCCGTCGGCATCCACAGTGCATCCGACCTGCGCCGGCTGGGTGCCGTCGGCGCCTACAAGGCTGTTCGGGCCAGGGGCTTCAGGGCCTCGAAAGTGCTGCTCTATGCCATCGAGGGTGCCCTTCTGGACATCCACTGGAATGACCTGCCTCCCGGCCACAAGGCAGAGTTGAATCATCAACTGGACGCACCAGGCGCTCACAACAAGAGCTAGCTCACAACCTCCGCCGAGAGAGATTTACGAGCCAGGCGAAGGTCCCTATTGTTTCAGGGACCTTCGTGTGCGACGCCATTCCAGTCAGTTCAAGGAATTTCTGCCATGTACCTACTCGGGGAGCAACCGGCCTACGCCGACCAGCTGATCAACAGACTGCAAAGCATCCCCGGGCAGTTGCTCGAAGGGCTGGAACCGAGCGGCCCCGCGCTGCGACTGGAGCAGGTCGAAGACCTGGCACCGAAGCTGCCGGGCAACCAGTTGTTCCTGATCGAGAATGGCCTGATCCACGCGATCGTCGATGAACGTCCCCTTTTCTATCTGCAGGAAGGCGACTTGATGGGGCTGCGCCAGGGCATCGACCTGCCCACCTGCCGCTATAGCAGCGACGAACCCATCAGCCTGCTGCCGTTCAGCCGCACTGAAGTGTTCAAGCACATCTACAGCCACGAGAAACGCCAGGAGCTGTTCATCCAGTACCTGGTGGGCCAAACCGCCCTGCTGTCGGACGCCGTGGCCCGACTGAAACAGCCTGACGTTCGCCCCTCTACCGGTTTCCAGCACTTCTCCGCTGGCGAAGAGCTGATTCACCAGGGCGACGAAGCCAACCACGTGTTCATCATCATCGAAGGCCACGCCGAGGCGTACGTCGATGGTCAGAAGGTCGGCGACGTGCAGAAGGACGAGATCTTCGGTGCCATGGCGGTGTTCACCCGTGAGCGACGCAGCGCCACGGTGATTGCCAGCGAGGCCTGCACTGTGATGGTGATCCCCAAGGAGCAGTTCCTCAGCCTGATGCAGAGCAACCCGCGCATCGCCCACAGTCTCATCGAGAGCATGGCGCGCCGCATCGACCTGTTGAACAAGGAAGTCACCCAGCTGCGCCTGTCGCCCGAGCGGGCCTGACCCCAATACCTGACCTGATAAACGAAACCCCGGCGCCAGGCCGGGGTTTCTGCTTTCAGGGTATCGAGTTACAGGAGGAGAAAATCTCCGAATCGGCGCTTGACTCGCAAATGATAATTGTTATTATTAACGCAACTGGTCGCGAGATCAGTCGGTAAGCTGGGAGACCAAGCAGTCGGACTCTTCAGGTTATCTCCTCATCAGGCTAATCACGGTTTTCGACCCGGCAAAATGCCGGGTCTTTTTTTGCCCGCGATTTCTCCTCCAGCACCTCAACGCGACGGCGCCATCTGCTTGAGCATGTCGGCGCAGTGATCGATGGGCGGAAGCGCCGCGGTGTACCAGACGAAGTCGGCCATGCCCCGCGCCACCGGCTTGCCCACCTCTGACAGGATCAGCACTGCGCTGCCATCAGGCTGGCCCAGGTCCGCCAGATGCAGGGGCACGCCCAGGTCGCGACGCACATGGAAGGCCCCGGCGAACAGCATGGCCGGGGCGGGAGCCGCCAGCAGCCGCTCGGCCATGCGCCGATCACGCTGCTGCTGCACCGCCAGCATCGCCGGCATCTGGGAGTCCGGCAGCATGCCGCAGTGGGACTCGCGAATCTGCTCCAGCAACGGTTCGCGTACCGCATCGGCGGTGGAGCGCTTGCCCTGCAACTGCGGACGCTCCTGGTAGATGCGCTTGATCTCGCTGCGGTCGAGGTTGGCAGCCAGCATTGGGTACGGCTGCAGCAGCGCATGACGGACGATCGGGCCGTACAGGTCCCAATCCCAGCTCTTCTGCCAGGCCAGCGCCTGTGGCAGGTCAGCCAGCAGCGGTGCCTGGTGCACGGTATCCACCCCGGCCTGTTGCTCGGGATCGAGCATTTCCAGCAACAGGCTGCCCTGGTCACGACGGGACTCCAGCGCCTGCAGCAACCACAGCTGCAAGGCATGGTGATCCGGATTGTCGTGCTGCTCGCCGACCAGCACCCGCGGCTGGACGGCGAGCCGGTCGACCAGTTGTTCCGGCGTCAGTCGTTCACCGCTGCGCAGGTCACGGATCACGCCCAGATCCGCGCTATCGCGGCCTTCGGGGCTCTGCCAGGCAGGTAGCGGCGGTAGGCTCTGACAAGCGGCCAGCAAGCCGCAGATGAAAAGCAGGAAAACGCGCATGAAGGTTCCTTGTTCTATTCAGCGAGCGACGATCAGGGGATGTCCCCGCTCCGGGTGGCGCTGCACCAGCACCTCCAGGCCGAAAACGTCCTTGAGCGGTTCAGCCTGGAGCACCTGCTCCGGCGCCCCCAACAGATGTGGCCGGCCATCGGCGAGCAACAGCAAGCGGTCGCAATAACGCGCCGCCAGGTTCAGGTCATGGAGGATCACCAGCACCGCCACGCCGCGATCGGCGAAAGCACGCACGGCTTGCAGGGTGGTGTGCTGGTGCAATGGATCGAGCGCCGAGGTGGGCTCGTCCAGCAGCAGTATCTGCCCGGCGTCGCCCGGCCAGAGCTGCGCCAGCACCCGTGCCAGGTGCACCCGCTGGCGCTCGCCACCGGAGAGCGCCAGGTAGCTGCGGCCCGTCAGGTGACTGGCATCCGCCGCCTGAAGGGCCTCGGCGACCACCTCGGCGTCCCGCTCCCGGCCGGTATCGTGAGGCAGACGCCCCATGGCCACGACCTCTTCGACGCGGAACGCGAAGTTCAGCGTGGAGCCTTGCGGCAGTACCGCCATGCGCCGCGCGCGCTGCGGACCGCTCCAGTCGGCCAGCGCCCGTCTATCCAGGCTGACCTGCCCGGCCGCCGCCGCCACCTCGCCGCAAAGGGCACCGAGCAGCGTGCTCTTGCCGGCGCCATTGGGTCCGAGCACACCCAGCACTTCTCCGGGCTGCAGCTCCAGGTCGACGCCCGCGAGTACCCGCTTGCCGCCCCGCAGCACGTCCAGTCGTTCCGCGCGCAGCATCAGGGGCGACCTCGCACCAGCAGATAAAGGAAGAACGGCGCACCGATCAGCGCGGTGACGATACCGATGGGCAGCTCGGCGGGCGCCAGCACCAGGCGCGCCGCCAGATCCGCCAACAGCATCAGGCTGGCTCCGGCCAGGGCCGACGCCGGCAGCAGGACCCGGTGATCCGGCCCGGCGACCAGACGAACCAGGTGCGGTACCACCAGGCCGATGAAACCGATCAACCCGGCCGCCGCCACCGCCGCGCCCACGCCGAGCGCCGTGCAGAACACCAGTTCGCGCTTCAGACGCTCCACATCAAAGCCCAGGTGACGGGCTTCGGATTCGCCCAGCAGCAAGGCATTCAGCGCCCTGGCGCGACGCGGCAACCAGAAGAACACGAACAGCGTGACGATCAGGAGCGGCCAGAGCCGCGAATAGCTCGCGCCATTGAGGCTGCCCATGTTCCAGAAGGTCAGGCTGCGCAGGGTGGCGTCGTCGGCAAGGTAGGTGAACAGGCCAATCACCGCGCCGGCCAGCGCAGTCAGGGCAATACCGGCAAGCAGCATGGTGGCCACGCTGGTCTGGCCGTCGCGACGGCCGAGACGATAGACCAGCAAGGTCACCCCCAAGCCGCCGGCGAAGGCGCAGACGGACAACAGGTAGGGCGCGAACGCATCCGGTAGCCCGCCCAGTGCGGCTCCACCGACGATGGCCGCGGCACCGCCCAGGGCTGCGCCGCTGGACACTCCCACCAGGCCCGGGTCGGCCAGGGGGTTGCGGAACAGGCCCTGCATGGCGACGCCGGACAGCGCCAACACCGCTCCCACCGCCAGCCCGAGCAAGGTGCGCGGCAGGCGGATCTGCCCGAGGATCAGCTCGGCCTGTTCCAGTCCCTCCCCGGAAAACGGCAGACCTGCCAGTCGCATCGCTGCGCGCAGGGTCTCGCCCAGCGGCAGGCTCACCGGCCCCAGCGCCAGGGACAGCCAAAGCGCAAGTAGTAGAAGGACACCCAGGAAGACGAACAATGGGCGCGAATGAAGGGAAGCGGTCATGGCTGGCTCAGGGCTTTCTCTATCAGGGCCGGTGCCGAAGGATAGAGGCTGGCGGACAGCTCGGCCATGCCATCAGGCACACGCGGCCCCAGCCCGCCCACCAGCAGGGTCGGGTCCAGGCTGATCAATCGCTCCTCGCGGGCGGCACGAGTAACAGCCAGGGCCGGGTTCTGCCTGAGCAGCGCCTCACGCGCGGCATCACCCTCCAATCGGCGATCGGCAATGACCACCACATCGGGGTCGAGCGCCGCCAGCGCTTCATTGGAAATAGCCTTGTAACCCTGGTGATCGGTCAGGTTATGCCCGCCGGCACGCTCGATCAGCCAGGCAGCGGCCGTGTCCTTGCCAGCCGCCAGCGGACTGCTGCCGGAGTGGCCGAGCAGGAACAGCACCCTGGGAGTCTTCAGCGCCTGCTGCACCTTCGCCACCCACTCGGCCTGGCGCTCCAAGCGCTGCCCATAGTCGGCGAAGGCCTGGTCGGCACGCGCCTCGGCACCGAGCAAGGTGCCGATCAGCTTGAGGTTCTTTTCCAGGGTGGGCAGGTCAGGGGCGGAAGACAGGCGCTCGATCCGCACCCCGGCCGCTCCGATCTGCGCCAGCACCGACGGCGGCCCAATTTCCTCGGTCCCGACCAGGATGTCCGGACGCAGCGAGAGAATGCCTTCCGCCGCCAGCTGCCGCTGATAGCCGATGCTGGGCAGGGCCTTCAATGATTCGGGGTGCTGGCTGGTGGTATCCACGCCCACCAGCTTGTCCTGTCCGCCCAGGGCGACCACCCACTCACTGACCGAACCGCCGGCGCTGACCCAGCGCTGGGGCAGCTCTTGCGCCATAGCCGCCTGGTGGAAGAACAGAATGCCGACACAGAGGCTGGCCAGCCTGATCACTGAATGCATCGAAAACAACTCCATCGCTGAATGCGGGAAAAGCCAGCACCCTGTGCTAATAGGGCGCTGGCCTGGATAGGGACGTGAATGGTCCCTTGACAGCTCGAGCTCAGAGCGCCGGCGCACTTTCCGCAAGGGCCCGCCAGTCTTCGCGCTCAGGAATACCGGGCTTGCGGGCGCCGAACAATTGCACGACGAGCTGACCCTGCGCATCGAAGGCTTCCAAGCTGGTGATCACGCCATCGGTGCTGGGCTTGCGAACGCGCCACAGCTCGGTCACACCGGCGGTTTGCAGGTGCAGGTTGAACTCCGGGTCCAGCACGTTGAACCAGGTGTCCAGCCACTTCGGGTTGCTGACGGTACCGCTGTGGATCTGGATGCAATGACGGTTGCCAACGAACACCATGATCGGCACCTCGTGCGCGCCGGCCTTTTCCATCAGGCGTGGCAGCTCGGCGGTATCCAGCTTCTCGGCCCACTGGCTGCCGGCCAGGCGCAGCGCCTGGATGCGCTCGGCACCGTGCCTCTTCAACAGGGCGAAGAAGTGGTGGGTGTCCTTCAGCGTTGCCCAGCCCTGACGCAGGGAATCGACATTGATTTCCGCATCGGGCCGAGCCTGGACGGGTTCCGGCTGCGGCCGCAGATCGAGTTCGTCGCTCTGCTCCACGGTACGGAAGCGCTCCACCAGGGGGTCCCAGGCACTGAGCTCGCTGTCTTCGGTCAGGAACACCTTGTGCACCGCCATGCCCTGCTGGTCGAAGATCTGGATGCTGCGCTGGATACCGCGCGGGGTTTCCTCGGCCACGGCGAATACGCTGGCCCAGCCGCCCATGAACAGGCGCAGGTCAATATCGGCGGACACCACCAGGCCCATCTGGCCGTTGGCGGCCACGGAAACCTCCCGGTAATAGCCCTTGCGCTCGTGCACGCAATGTTCGTTGCGGGTCAGCGCCATGATGTAACCCAGTTCGCCCAGAGCAGGCAGCAGGCTGGCCCAGTCCGGACGCAGGCGCACGGTATCAACACCCAGGCGGCTGGCGGTCAGCTCGGCTTCACTGACGGACAGGCGCTGGGCGGCATCCCGCGCGCGCAGGCGCGGCTGCTCGGAAAGCAAGGCCTGCCAGGCCTGGTAGAGCGGTGAAACCGGGCTGGGGGTCGAAGATTGCAGGCTCATCTGAAGCTCCTTGTGATTCAGCGACTCGCCGAAAGGGCGAACTCAATGGGGATGTGCACGCGGCTAGGCACAGGCAGGCCGTTGCGGGTTTCCGGGCGGAAGCGCCAGTTGGCGACCGCATCCATGGCCGATCTATCGAGGCTTTCCACGCCAGAGGAACGAAGCAGCCTCAGCTCTCGCAGTTGGCCATCGGCATCCAGCCGCACCTCCACCAGGACGAGGCCCTGCTGGTTGCGACGGCGCGCCTGGGCCGGATAGAGGGGAGGTTTTGGCGGCGTGAGGAATTCGGGCTCACGACTGAAGACTTCCATGTCCACCGCCCTGCTCGCCGGCGTACTGGCGAACGCCGGAGATTCGCGCTGGTTGGGGACTGCGTCGGCGGCGACCGCTGGCAACGCACCTGCTGATTCGCTGGTGCCGGGCTCGACGGGCGCTGCCTTGGCCACGGGACGGACAGGCACGGCCTTCGGTTTGCCCGCCACAGCAGGCCTGGACTCGGGGCGTGGCGCCTTCACCGGTTGCACCGGTCTGGCGATAGGCAACGCGCGCGCCACAGGTTTCGCCGCCGCCAGCGGGGCGGGCGCCGATTCCGGGCTCACCAGTTGGATCAGCATCGCCTCGGGAGCCCCCACGGCCACACCCGGCGCTTCTCTGAGGCCATGCAACAGCCAACCTGCAGCGAGGTGCAGGGACAGGGCAAGAGCGAAGCAGGGCAGCAAGCGCGGCATCGAGACTGGATCAATAGATAAAGACAATTCATTTGATTATCATTTGCATTTGACTGTCAACGTCATTATGGTCTTGCGCCGATATCAACCTGCGATCACCAGCACGACCTGACGAAAAAGGCCCCGGAAAAAGCGGACATATCGCTGGAAACGGATGCCAGGAAGCCGGAAAGTCTCCGGCGACACCATGTCGGCTGCTGGTACGCCCTTGTTACCGGGAGACTCTCCATGGCGCTGCGTCCGCCCTTTGCCCGTCGATCCGGGCTTGCCCTGCTGTTGCTCTGCCCTTCCCTCGCACTGGCCGCCGAAAGGACGGCAACCCAGTTCGACACCATGACGGTGACCGCCACCCGCAGCGAGCAGCGCCTCGACGAGGTGCCGAACACGGTGACCGCGCAGACCGAGCGCGATATCGATCAGAAGAACGTGAACAACATCCGCGACCTGGTGCGCTATGAGCCGGGCGTCTCGGTGAGCGGCACCGGCAGCCGCTTCGGCCTCTCCGGCTTCACCATCCGTGGCATCGGTGGCAACCGGGTACTGACCCAGGTGGACGGTGTGTCCGTTCCGGACGCCTTCAACTTCGGCCCGTTCCTCAACGCCCAGCGCAATTACATCGACCCGGACATCGTCAAACAGGTGGAAATCATCCGCGGCCCGGCTTCCTCGCTGTACGGCAGCGACGCCATCGGTGGCGCGGTGAGCTTCCTGACCAAGGATGCCGCCGACTACCTGGATGAAGATGACGACGCCTACGCCCGCCTCAAGACCGGCTACAGCAGTGCCGACAACAGCTGGCTGCGCAGCGCGACCTTCGCCGCCCGCCAGGGCTCGCTGGACGGCGTGCTCCACCTCGGCCGCCGCAGCGGCGACGAAACTGAAACCTTCGGCGGCCGTGGCGGCCTGGGCAATGCCCGCGAGGAAGCCAACCCGCAAGACTTCACCACCGACAACCTGCTGGCCAAGCTCGGCTGGAACTACGCCGGCAACGACCGCCTGCAACTGACCTACGAGCGCTTCCAGGACGACGTCGATACCCGCGTGCTGAGCGAAGCCTCCAACCTGAACTCCACTTCCCTTGGCGGCGGCATGTTCAGCAATGCCCTGATCGCCGCCAGCAACGCCAGGGACAGCACCGATCGCGAACGCATCAGCCTGGAGCACCAGCTGGAATTGAACACGGCCTTTGCCGATCAGCTGAAATGGCAGCTCAACCACCAGAACAGCCAGATTCGCCAGCAGACCGATCAGAACCGCTACAGCTGGATGGCCTTCAACCGCAACCCGGTGCCGCCGGCCTCGGCCTTCGAGCGCCTGCGCACCCGCGACTCGGTCTACGAAGAGAAGCTCTGGTCGTTCAATAGCCAGCTGGACAAGCACTTCGCCCTGGGCGATACCCGGCACCACCTGATTTACGGCGTCGACCTCAAGCGCCTGGAGAGCAGCGACCTGCGCAAGGGCAACGAGATTCGCGTCAGCACCGGGCAACCCCTGCCGCCGGCATTCGGCGCGGAAACCTTCCCGCTGAGCGACTTCCCCGATCCGGTCACCCACGAGTACGCCCTGTTCGCCCAGGACAGCATCGAGTTCGGCCGCTGGACCCTACTGCCCGGCTTGCGCTACGACCACTACGAACTCAGGCCCGACGTGACGCCGGAATACCTGAACAGCAACCCGGTGGACCGCAACCCGTCTAATTTCAGCGATCACCATCTGTCGCCGAAGCTCGGCATCACCTATCGCCTGGACGACGCCCACAGCCTCTACGGCCAGTACGCCGCCGGTTTCAAGGCGCCACAGCCGGTGGATATCTTCGGTGAGTTCGTCAATGCCGGCATGGGCTATCAGAACATCTCCAACACCCGCCTGAAGCCGGAAACCAGCGACAGCTACGAAATCGGCCTGCGCGGCAAATACGACACCGGCAGCTTCGGCGTGGCGCTGTTCTACAACCGCTATGAAGACTTCATCGAGCAGGTGACCGTCGCCGATCCGACCGGCGGCAACCTGCTCACCTTCCAGTCGCAGAACCTGAACAAGGTGACCATCCGCGGCGCCGAGGCGCGAGGCGAACTCTTCCTCGACAGCTTCGGCCTGCCGACCGGCACCCGCCTGCTCGGCACGATCGCCTATGCCCGTGGCAAAAACGAGGAAACCGGGGCATCGATCAACAGCATCGATCCGCTCAAGGCGGTGATCGGCCTCGGCTACGCGGAACCCTCCGGCAAGTTCGGCGGCGAACTGGCCTGGACCCTGGTCAAGGCCAAGGACCGCATCGACCAGTCGAACAACGCCAGCCTGCGCATCACTGAGCAGTTCGCCACGCCGGGTTACGGCACCCTCGACCTGAACACCTGGTGGCAGGTCACTGAAGCGCTCTCGGTAAACGCCGGCCTGTTCAACCTGACCGACAAGAAGTACTGGCAGTGGGGCGACGTCCAGGGCCTGGACGCCAGCAGCCGCAGCCTGGGCCGCTACACCCAGCCGGGCCGCAATGCCTCGGTCAACCTGGTCTGGGAGATCTGACGCCTTTCAACTTTCAGCACAGGGACGTGCCCCTTGGGCAATCTACGGCGGCGCGCGATAATGCGCGCCTGTCGTGGAGATGCCGATGATCCTGCTTTGCCGCCCCGATGAACTGGCCGAAGGCCAGAGCCGGGGCTTCGTCGTTGATGAGCTGAAACTGCTGCTGGTGCGTCGGCATGGGCGGGTCCATGCCTATGAGAACCGCTGCCCGCACCGCGGCGTTCCGCTGGAGTGGCTACCGGACCAGTTCCTCGACCACAGCGGCAGCCTGATCCAGTGCGCCACCCACGGCGCACTGTTCCTGATCGAATCGGGTGAATGCGTGACCGGCCCCTGTGTCGGCGATGTCCTGCAGCCACTGGACTGCCGCGAGGACGCCGAAGGCATCTGGCTCCTCGGCGAAGCCTGAGACTCAGAGCCTCACATCGAGGCGGCGGCTGACCTGCACGTATTCCGGTGTCAGCTCCACGCCATAGGCCAGCACTTCCACGCCAGCGGCGACCGCCTCACGCAGTGCAGCCGCGTAGGCCGGGTCGATTTCCTCGGCCGGACGTACGGCGTCGATACCCGTAAGATTCACGCAATAGAGCTGCACGGCCCGCACGCCGTCACGGGCCAGCGAGGCCAGCTCCCGCAGATGCTTGCTGCCGCGCTGGGTCACGGCGTCCGGGAAGGCGGCAACCTGTGTGCCGTCGAAGCCCAGGGTCACGCTCTTCACCTCGACGAAGGCCGGACCACCGGCGAAATCCAAGCGAAAGTCGGCGCGGCTGTTTTCCAGTCCGTAGGCCACTTCGCGCTTCAGATTGTCGAAGCCCGCCAGTTCGGCGATCACGCCCTCCCGCAGCGCTTCCTCCACCAGGGCGTTGGCCCGCGCCGTATTGACGCAGGCCAGCCGGCCCTGGGGCGTCTCGGCGATTTCCCAGGTACCCGGTAGCTTGCGCTTGGGGTCATTGGAGCGACTGAACCAGACCCGACAACCCTCGCTCATGCAGTTCAGCATCGACCCGGTATTGGGGCAGTGGATGGTCAGCAACTCCCCCGAGACCGTCTCGATATCCGCGAGGAAGCGCTTGTAGCGCTTGAGCAGCCTGCCCTCCTCCAGGGCCGGGGAGAACCTCATCGGTTCGCCCAGGTTTTCAGGCCACGGGCCAGGCGCTGCACCGCCTCTTCCAGGCGCGGCAGGTCCTGGGTGTAGGCAAAGCGCACGTGGTGGCCCGCCTGGTGGCGGCCGAAATCCAGGCCCGGCGTGAAGGCCAGGTGCTCGGTTTCGATGAAGTGGCGGCAGAACGCGTAGGCATCACCACCAAAAGCCGAAATGTCCGCGTAGAGATAGAAGGCCCCCTCCGGTTCGACCGCGATACGGAAGCCCAGCTCACGCAAGGCCGGCAGCAGGTAGTCGCGGCGACGGGCGAACTGTTCACGGCGTTCTTCCAGGATTTCCAGGGTCTGCGGCTGGAAGCAGGCCAAGGCCGCGTGCTGGGCCATCGAGGGCGCACTGATATAGAGGTTCTGCGCCAGTTTCTCCAGTTCGGGCACTGCATCGGCCGGCGCCACCAGCCAGCCCAGGCGCCAGCCGGTCATGCCGAAATACTTGGAAAAACTGTTCAGCACGAAGGCTTCGTCATCCACCTCCAGCACGCTGCTGGCGTCCATTCCGTAAGTCAGACCGTGGTAGATCTCGTCCACCACCAGATGACCGCCGCGTGCCTTGAGGGACTGCGACAGGGCCGCGAGCTCGTCGGCGTGCAGCACGGTGCCGGTCGGGTTGGCCGGCGAGGCGACCAGCGCCCCCACGCTATCGGCATCCCAGTACCGCTCGACCAGTTGCGGGGTCAGCTGGTAGCGGGTTTCGGGGCCGACCGGCACCAACTGTGCGGCGCCTTCCACCAGACGCAGGAAGTGGCGATTGCAGGGATAGCCGGGGTCGGCCAACAGCCAGTGCCTGCCCGGGTCCACCAGCAGGCTGCTGGCCAGCAGCAGGGCGCCGGAACCGCCGGGGGTGATGAGAATGCGATCCGGGTCTATGTTCAACCGATAGCGTGATGCGTAGAAGCCGGCGATGGCTTCGCGCAACTGCGGCAGGCCGCGCGCGGCGGTGTAGCGGGTATGCCCGGCGGACAGGGCTGCCTGGCCGGCCTGGACGATAGGCGCGGCGGTGGTGAAGTCCGGCTCACCGATCTCCAGGTGGATCACATCATGACCCGCCGCCTGGAGTTCATTGGCCCTGGCCAGCAGGGCCATGACGTGGAAGGGTTCGATGGCGCGGCTTCGCGCACTGTAAGACTGAGCCATTGGCCTTCCTTTATTAAGGCAAAGAGAGGATTCTAACCAATGGTCCCTGGACGCTGCAGCATGTGCGACGCGGGGAGTAGCGTACCCGGATTTGATCTGGTAAGTTCGCCCGCTTGCAGCCGCAGGGCCGGTATGACCGGCGATGGACCATAATCCTGCGCAATGGATTAGAGAAAGTGAGAGGCGGCCATCCATGCCCACCAATGCAAAACAACAGAACAGCCAGTTGATTCGTGGCTTCGTGCCCTACCAAGAGACCAAGGGCGAGGAGTACATGAGCGACCGCATGCGCGCTCACTTCACCGACATCCTCAACAAATGGAAGCAGGAGTTGATGGAAGAGGTGGACCGTACCGTGCACCACATGCAGGACGAAGCGGCCAACTTCCCCGATCCGGCCGACCGCGCCAGCCAGGAAGAAGAATTCAGCCTGGAACTGCGTGCCCGCGACCGTGAGCGCAAGCTGATCAAGAAGATCGACGAAACCCTCCAGCTGATCGAAGACAACGATTACGGCTGGTGCGACTCCTGCGGTGTAGAGATCGGCATCCGCCGTCTTGAAGCCCGCCCCACCGCCACCCTCTGCATCGACTGCAAGACCCTGGCGGAGATCAAGGAAAAGCAGCTCGGCTCCTGATGCCGAAACGGGGCGCCAACGGCGCCCCGTCGCTTTACAGGGCCTTGCTCCAATGACGTCCCCTGCCTATATCGGGCGTTTCGCCCCCACGCCCAGCGGCTATCTGCATTTCGGCTCGCTGGTCGCCGCCCTCGCCTCCTACCTCGACGCCCGCGCACAGGGCGGCCGCTGGCTGCTGCGCATGGAAGACCTCGACCCGCCACGGGAAGTCGAAGGCGCCCAGGCAGCGATCCTCCATACCCTGGAGAACTACGGCTTCGAATGGGACGGCGAAATGGTCCGCCAGAGCGATCGTCACGAGGCCTACGCCGAGGTGATCGAACGTCTCTTCGAGATGGGGCTGGCCTACGCCTGCACCTGCTCGCGCAAGCGACTGGAAGGGCATCAGGGGGTCTATCCGGGGTTCTGCCGCAATGCCGGGCACCCGCAGCACGACGCCGCCATCCGCATCCGCGTGCCGGAGCTGGAATACCACTTCATCGACCGCGTCCAGGGCGAATACCGCCAGCACCTGGGGCGGGAAGTGGGCGACTTCGTCATCCGCCGTCGTGACGGCCTGTATGCCTATCAACTGGCCGTGGTGCTGGACGATGCCTGGCAGGGCGTGACCGACATCGTCCGTGGCGCCGACCTGCTGGATTCCACACCGCGCCAGCTCTATCTGCAGGAATTGCTGGGGTTCAGCCAGCCACGCTATCTGCATGTGCCGCTGATCATCCAGCCGGACGGCCACAAGCTGGGCAAGTCCTACCGCTCGCCGCCATTACCGGCCGACAGCGCCGGACCGCTGCTGACTCGAGCCCTGCGCGCCCTTGGCCAGGAGCCCCCAGCCGAACTGGCCGGGCACAGTCCGCGCGAAGTGCTGGAATGGGGCATCACCCACTGGGACACCGGACGCATACCGCGGGTCCGGACCCTGGCCGAAGCACAGCTTCGCTAGCCTCTCGCCCGCCGATGGTGCATTCGCTACCATCGCGGCAGACACGACGAGATTTGTGGCATGTACATCTATCGACTGGTCCTGCTCCTGGTGGTGGGAATCTACCTGTTTTCCCCCGCCATCATGGATTGGTGGATCGACCCCAACGGCGCCTGGTACCGTCCCTACCTGCTGTGGCTGATCCTGATCGTGGTGACCTTCATTCTGCAGAGTCAACGCGATGCTGATGAGCTTTAGCCTCACCCAGCTGATCCTGATCAGCGCTGCCTACCTTCTGGCCCTGTTCGGCGTGGCCTGGCTCAGTGACCGGGGCTTCGTCCCGCGCTGGATCATCCGCCACCCGCTGACCTACACCCTGTCCCTGGGCGTCTACGCCAGCGCCTGGGCGTTCTACGGCACCGTCGGCCTGGCCTACCAGTACGGCTACGGCTTCCTCGCCAGCTACCTCGGCGTATCAGGTGCCTTCCTGCTGGCGCCGGTGCTGCTCTATCCGATCCTGCGCATCACCCGTACCTATCAGCTTTCGTCCCTGGCCGACCTGTTCGCCTTCCGCTTCCGCAGTACCTGGGCCGGTGCGCTGACCACGGTGATAATGATCATCGGCGTCCTGCCACTGCTGGCCTTGCAGATCCAGGCAGTGGCCGACTCCATCGGCATTCTCACCCGCGAGCCGGTGCACAACCGTGTCGCCCTGAGCTTCTGCGCGCTCATCACGCTGTTCACCATCCTCTTCGGCGCCCGCCATATCGCCACCCGCGAGAAGCACGCCGGCCTGGTGTTCGCCATCGCCTTCGAATCTGTGGTCAAGCTGGTGGCCCTTGGCGGCATCGGCCTCTACGCACTCTATGGGGTGTTCGACGGCCCGCGTGAACTGGAACTCTGGCTGTTGCAGAACCAGGCCGCGCTGTCCACCCTGCACACCCCGCTGCAGGAAGGCCCCTGGCGGACGCTGCTGCTGGTGTTCTTCGCTTCGGCGATCGTCATGCCGCACATGTACCACATGACCTTCACCGAGAACCTCAACCCGCGCGCCATGGTCAGCGCGAGCTGGGGTCTGCCGCTGTTCCTGCTGCTGATGAGCCTGGCCATCCCGCTGATCCTCTGGGCCGGCCTCAAGCTGGGCGCTACCACCAATCCGGAATACTTCACCCTTGGCCTCGGCATCGCCATGGACAACCCGGTACTGGCGCTGCTCGCCTACGTCGGCGGCCTGTCCGCCGCCAGCGGCCTGATCATCGTGCTGACGCTGGCGCTCTCCGGCATGGCCCTCAACCACCTGGTGCTGCCGCTCTACCAGCCACCGTCCGAGGGCAATATCTACCGCTGGCTGAAGTGGACCCGCCGCGCGCTGATCGCCTTCATCATCATGGCGAGCTACGGGTTCTACCTGCTGCTGGGGGCTGAGCAGGACCTGTCCAACCTCGGCATAGTCGCCTTCGTCGCCACCCTGCAATTCCTGCCGGGCGCGCTGTCAGTGCTCTACTGGCCGACCGCCAACCGCCGCGGCTTCATCGCCGGCCTGCTGGCGGGCTTCATCGTCTGGCTGCTCGCCATGCTGCTGCCCCTGGTGGGCAACCTGCAGGGCGTCTACCTGCCGCTGTTCAATGCCATCTACGTACTCGACGACACCAGCTGGCACATCGCGGCCATCGCTTCCCTCGCGGCCAACGTGCTGATCTTCACCCTGGTTTCGCTCTTCACCGAAGCCAGCCCGGAAGAACGCAGCGCCGCCGAAGCCTGCACCGTGGACAACGTGCGCCGACCGCAGCGCCGCGAACTGCTGGCCAGCTCGCCCCAGGAGTTCGCCACTCAGCTGGCCAAGCCCCTGGGCGCCAAGACCGCACAGAAGGAAGTGGAACAGGCCTTGCGCGACCTCCACCTGCCCTTCGACGAACGCCGCCCCTACGCCCTGCGCCGCCTGCGCGACCGCATCGAGGCCAACCTCTCCGGCCTGATGGGCCCCAGCGTGGCCCAGGACATGGTGGAAACCTTCCTGCCCTACAAATCCGGCAGCGAGGGCTACGTCACCGAAGACATCCACTTCATCGAAAGCCGACTGGAGGACTACCACTCGCGCCTCACAGGCCTGGCGGCCGAACTGGACGCCCTGCGCCGTTACCATCGCCAGACCCTGCAGGAACTGCCGATGGGCGTCTGCTCCCTGGCCAAGGACCAGGAAATCCTCATGTGGAACCGCGCCATGGAGGAACTGACCGAGATTCCCGCCCAGCGCGTCGTGGGATCGCGCCTGCCCACCATCGCCGAACCCTGGAAGGGCCTGCTGGAAGGCTTCATCAACCTGCCCGACGAGCACCTGCACAAACAGCGCCTGACGCTGGATGGCCAGGTCCGTGCACTTAACCTGCACAAGGCAGCGATCGAAGAACCCCTGGCCCCCGGCAGCAGCGGCCTGGTGCTGCTGGTGGAAGACGTGACCGACACCCAGCTGCTGGAAGACAAGCTGGTGCATTCCGAGCGCCTCGCTTCCATCGGCCGCCTGGCCGCCGGTGTCGCCCACGAGATCGGCAACCCCATCACCGGCATCGCCTGCCTGGCGCAGAACCTGCGGGAAGAGCGCGAGGGCGATACGGAGATCAAGGAACTCAGCAGCCAGATCCTCGAACAGACCAAGCGCGTCACCCGTATCGTCCAGTCCCTGATGAGCTTCGCCCATGCCGGCGGCCGCCAGCAGGCGAGCGAGCCGGTGTGCCTGGCCGAAGTGGCCCAGGACGCCATCGGCCTGCTCTCACTGAACAAGCGCAGCATCGAGGTGAGCTTCTTCAACCTCTGCGATCCGCATCATGTCGTCGAAGGCGATCCCCAGCGCCTCGCCCAGGTGCTGATCAACCTGCTGTCCAACGCCCGCGACGCCTCCCCTGCCGGCAGCGCCATCCGCGTGCGCAGCGAAGCGTCGGAACACACCGTCGACCTCATCGTCGAGGACGAAGGCAGCGGCATTCCGAAGGCGATCATGGACCGCCTGTTCGAACCCTTCTTCACCACCAAGGACCCAGGGAAAGGGACCGGCCTTGGCCTTGCACTGGTCTATTCGATCGTGGAAGAGCATTATGGACAGATAACCATCGAAAGCCCGGCCGACTCCGAACAGCAGCGCGGCACCCGAATCAGGGTGACGCTGCCTCGTTTTGTCGAAGCGACATCCGCCGTGAGCTGAGACCGTCTAGAGAGCCGAATTAATGCCACATATTCTGATCGTCGAAGACGAAACCATCATTCGCTCTGCCCTGCGCCGCCTGCTGGAACGTAATCAGTACCAGGTCAGCGAGGCCGGCTCCGTCCAGGAAGCCCAGGAGCGCTACAGCATTCCCGGTTTCGACCTCATCATCAGCGACCTTCGCCTTCCCGGCGCTCCCGGTACCGAACTGATCAAGCTGGCCCAGGGCACTCCGGTGCTGATCATGACCAGCTACGCCAGCCTGCGCTCGGCAGTGGATTCGATGAAGATGGGCGCGGTGGACTACATCGCCAAGCCCTTCGACCATGACGAAATGCTCCAGGCGGTCGCGCGCATCCTCAAGGAACGCCAGGATGCCAAGTCGGCCCCGAGCGAGCGCCCCGCCGCCAGCCGTGGCGGCGACAAGGCACCGGCCGCCAACACCGACGGTGAGATCGGCATCATCGGCTCCTGCCCGGCGATGCTCGAGCTCTACAGCAAGATCCGCAAAGTGTCGCCGACCGACTCGACCGTGCTCATCCAGGGCGAGTCCGGCACCGGCAAGGAGCTGGTGGCCCGCGCCCTGCACAACCTGTCCCGCCGCGCCAAGGCACCACTGATTTCGGTGAACTGCGCCGCCATCCCGGAAACCCTGATCGAGTCCGAACTCTTCGGCCACGAGAAAGGTGCGTTCACCGGCGCCACCGCCGGTCGCGCCGGCCTGGTGGAAGCCGCCGACGGCGGCACCCTGTTCCTCGACGAAATCGGCGAACTGCCCCTGGAAGCCCAGGCACGCCTGCTGCGCGTCCTGCAGGAAGGCGAAATCCGCCGCGTGGGCTCGGTGCAGTCGCAGAAGGTCGACGTGCGCCTGATCGCAGCGACCCACCGCGACCTCAAGACCCTGGCCAAGACCGGCCAGTTCCGCGAGGACCTCTATTACCGCCTGCACGTCATTTCGCTGAAGCTGCCCGCGCTGCGCGAGCGCGGTAACGACGTGCTGGAAATCGCCCGCTCCTTCCTGGCGCGCCAGTGCGCCCAGATGGGCCGTGACAGCCTGCGCTTCGCGATCGATGCCGAACAGGCCATCCGCCACTACAACTGGCCGGGTAACGTGCGCGAACTGGAGAACGCCATCGAGCGTGCGGTGATCCTGTGCGAGAACCCGGATATCTCCGCGGACCTGCTGGGCATCGACATCGAGCTGGACGACCTGGACGAAGAAGACTTCAACGAAGCCGCCACTACCGCGCAGGCCAACAACACCGCCCACGAGCCCACCGAAGACCTGTCGCTGGAAGACTACTTCCAGCATTTCGTGTTGGAGCACCAGGACCACATGACGGAAACGGAGCTGGCTCGCAAGCTGGGCATCAGCCGCAAATGCCTGTGGGAACGCCGTCAGCGCCTGGGGATTCCGCGCCGCAAATCAGGCGCCGCAGCCGGGCCTTGAGCGCCCGGCGAGGGTGACACCAAGGGAACACAAAGGGTTCCCCGTGCTGTTACCCCGCCTAACATCACGTAACAAAGCCGGGTCTAAAGGTAACGAAAACCCGGCTTTTTTTTGCCCTCCGCCCAGCCACCAATCCTCGCAAACCATTGATTTACAAGGAATCTTAAAAGTTGGCACGGCATCTGCTTTATCTGCAGCACAACAACAATAACAAATGCTGAACCCCACAATAAAAACAAGACGTATCGACTCCAGCACAATAAAAACAATACGGCGGAGGCGCAGCTAACTGATTCTTTTGGAGAGGAGTTGCCATTGGGGCTTGCCCCACAGCCAGGCAGAGAACAACAAAAACTGCTTCCAAAGCAGCGCCAGTACTGGTTGGGTCACGGAATGATCACGGCACCATCAGCGTCCAAAGCAATCCGTTTGCTACTAACCCTCGATTGGAGGGCATATCCAGAGGTGAAGCACCTGCTGGAACGGGTCGAACAACAAAAACACCAAGCCCGACACAATAAAAACAAAGCACGCACCAATTTGGGGGGGAGCTCCGGCTCCCCCAGTAGCTTTGCTCTCTTTCAGTCCTTTTCTTCTCCATCCCCCCTCCCAGTGCTAGAATCCGCGGCCATCGTGCGCCCATATCCTTTTCTGGCCGTCCAATCCGCAAAACAGTGCATCCCATGCTGAAGAAGCTGTTCCAGTCTTTCCGTTCACCCCTTCGCCGCGCCCAGCATCCGCGCAGCACTCCCGAAGTACTGGGCAACAATCAGCATTCGCTGCATCGTTCAGGCATCAGTCGCAATGCCGTGCTGGTCGTCGACCGCCTGCAGAAGGCCGGCTACCAGGCCTACGTCGTCGGCGGCTGTGTCCGCGACCTGCTGCTCAACCTGCGTCCCAAGGACTTCGACGTGGCCACCAATGCCACGCCCGAGCAGGTACGTGCCGAATTCCGCAATGCCCGGGTGATCGGCCGCCGCTTCAAGCTGGCCCATGTGCAGTTCGGCCGGGAAATCATCGAAGTCGCCACCTTCCGCGCCAACCACCCGCAAGGCGAGGACGAGGAAGACAGCAATCAGGCCGCACGCAACGAAAGCGGCCGCATCCTTCGCGACAATGTCTACGGCAGCCTGGAAGACGACGCCCAGCGTCGCGACTTCACCATCAACGCGCTGTACTACGACCCCACCACCGAGCGCATCCTCGATTACGCCCACGGCGTCCACGACATCCGCAACCGCCTGGTGCGCCTGATCGGCATTCCCGAGCAGCGTTACCAGGAAGACCCGGTGCGCATGCTCCGCGCCGCGCGTTTCGCCGCCAAGCTGGACTTCGAGATCGAGAAGCACAGCGCCGCCCCCATTCGCCGACTGGCGCCGATGCTGCGGGAAATCCCCGCCGCGCGCCTGTTCGACGAGGTGCTCAAGCTGTTCCTCGCCGGCAAGGCCGAGCGCACCTTCGAGCTGCTGGTGGAGTACGACCTGTTCGCCCCGCTGTTCCCGGCCAGCGCCGCGGCCCTGGAACGCGACCCCGAATACACCGGCCGCCTGATTCGCCAGGCGCTGATCAATACCGACGAGCGCATTCGCCAGGGCAAGCCCGTTACCCCGGCCTTCCTCTTTGCCGCCCTGCTCTGGCCGGCCCTGCCCGCCCGCGCCGCGCAACTGCAGGAACGCGGCATGCCGCCGATCCCGGCGATGCAGGAAGCGGCCCATGGCCTGATCATGGAACAGGTCCAGCGCACCGCCATTCCCAAGCGTTTCAGCATCCCGATCCGTGAAATCTGGGACATGCAGGAGCGTCTGCCGCGCCGCCACGGCAAGCGTGCCGACCTGCTGCTGGAGAATCCACGCTTCCGCGCCGGTTACGACTTCCTCCTGCTGCGCGAAAGCGCCGGCGAGAAGACCGATGGCCTGGGTGACTGGTGGACGGACTACCAGGACGCCAGCGACAGCCAGCGCCGCAACATGATCCGCGAACTCAGCTCCAGGGACGAGCAACAGCCCAGTGGCCAGCGCCGCCGCCGCGGTGGCAGCCGTCGCCGTCGTGGCCCGCGCAGCGATGGCACACCCGACAATTCGGGCGAGTGATCATGGAGCGCGTATACATCGGCCTCGGCAGCAATCTTGCCGATCCCGTCAGCCAGCTGCGCGGAGCCCTTGCGGCCCTGGGTGAACTACCCGGAACGCGCCTGGCGGCGGTTTCCTCGCTCTACGCCAGCGATCCCCTCGGTCCACCGGACCAGCCCCGCTATGTGAACGCCGTGGCTGCCCTGGATACCGACCTGGCGCCGCTGGAACTGCTCGACGCCCTGCAAGCCATCGAGCTGGCGCAAGGGCGTGTGCGCAAGGACGAGCGCTGGGGGCCGCGCACCCTGGACCTGGATATCCTGCTGTTCGGCCAGCACCAGCTCGATGAGCCGCGGTTACAGGTTCCGCACTACCATATGCACGCCCGCGCCTTCGTGCTCTATCCCCTGGCGGAGATTGCCGAAGACCTGCAACTGCCCGATGGGCGCCCGCTGCAGGTCCTGCTGGCCGCCTGCCCATTCGAAGGTCTCGAGCGCCTGCCCGACCTGGCGGTAACGCCGTAACAGGTCGGTAACACCTGCAATTGACTTCATGCCCCCCCATCGGGACTATAGGCGTCCCGTTGCCCCGCGCCGGTGCAAACCGGCGCCGATGAGGACGTTTTCATGCCTGATGTGACCCTGACCACCCTGCAAGAGCTCAAGCTGAAAGGCGAGAAGATCGCCATGCTGACAGCCTACGACGCCACCTTTGCCCAGGCAGCCTGCCAGGCTGGCGTGGATGTGCTGCTGGTGGGCGACTCCCTTGGCATGGTCCTGCAAGGCCATGACAGCACCCTGCCGGTCAGCATGGCCGACATGGCCTACCACACCGCTGCCGTGAAGCGCGGCAACCAGGGCGCGCTGATCATCAGCGACCTGCCGTTCATGGCCTACGCCAACCTCGAGCAGACCTTCGCCAACTGCGCCGCCCTGATGCAGGCCGGCGCGCACATGGTGAAGCTGGAAGGCGCCGCCTGGCTGGCCGAGCCCATCCGCCTGCTGGCCGAGCGCGGCGTCCCGGTCTGCGCCCATCTGGGCCTGACCCCACAAGCCGTGAACATCCTCGGCGGCTACAAGGTCCAGGGCCGCCAGGAAGCCCAGGCCCGCCAGCTGCGCGCCGACGCCATGGCCCTGGAACAGGCTGGCGCCGCCATGCTGCTGCTGGAGTGCGTACCCAGCGAGCTGGCCGCCGAAATCACCCAGTCGGTGAAGATCCCGGTGATCGGCATCGGCGCCGGCAGCGCCACCGATGGTCAGGTACTGGTCCTGCACGACATGCTCGGCCTGTCCCTCACCGGCCGCTCGCCCAAGTTCGTGAAGAACTTCATGGAAGGCCAGAGCAGCATCCAGGCTGCCCTTTCGGCCTACGTCCAGGCCGTCAAGGACGTTACCTTCCCCGCCGCCGAACACGGATTCTCCGCATGATCACCGTCAAGACCGTCCGCGAACTGCGCGCAGCCGTCGCCCGCGCGCGCAGCGAAGGCAAGCGCATCGGCTTCGTGCCCACCATGGGCAACCTCCACGCCGGGCACGTCGCCCTGGCAGAGAAAGCCAGCCAGCGCGCCGATTTCGTGGTCGCCAGTATCTTCGTCAACCCGCTGCAGTTCGGGCCCAGCGAAGACCTGGCCACCTACCCCCGCACCCTGGTGGCCGACCAGGAGAAGCTGGTAGCCGCTGGCTGCCACCTCCTGTTCCACCCGGACGTGGAAGAAATGTACCCGGACGGCATGGACGGCCAGACCCGCGTCAATGTCCCGCTGGTTTCCGAAGGCCTCTGCGGCGGCAGCCGCCCGGGTCATTTCGAAGGCGTGGCCACCGTGGTCAGCAAGCTGTTCAACATGGTCCAGCCCGACCTCGCGGTGTTCGGCGAGAAGGATTTCCAGCAGTTGGCGGTAATCCGCAAACTGGTGCGCGATCTGAACATGCCGATCCAGGTCATGGGCGAGCCCACGGTTCGCGCCGAAGATGGCCTGGCCCTGTCGTCGCGCAATGGCTACCTGGACGCCGCCCAGCGCGCTGCCGCTCCCGCGCTGTACCGCACCCTGCAGCAGATGGCCTCCGCCATCCGTGCAGGCCGCCGTGATTTCACCGCGCTGGAAGAGGAAGGCCGGGCCGAACTTGCCAAGGCCGGATTCCGCCCGGACTACCTGGAAATCCGCGAAGCACTGAACCTGCGCCCCGCAAGCGACAAGGACCAGCAGCTGGTGATCCTGGGCGCCGCCTTCATGGGCAACACCCGCCTGATCGACAACCTTGCCTTCAACCTCGAAGCGCACTGATCGACACCTGTCGCCGCCTTGAACCCCCTCGGGGGTTCGGGCAAACTCTGCCGCCGCCCGCATCCCGACGAGGAAAAGCCATGCACGCCATCATGCTCAAGGCCAAACTGCACCGCGCCGAAGTCACCCACGCCGTGCTCGACTACGAAGGCTCCTGCGCCATCGATGGTGATTGGCTCGACCTCTCCGGTATCCGCGAGTACGAACAGATCCAGATCTACAACGTCGACAACGGCGAGCGTTTCACCACCTACGCCATCCGCGCCGAGAACGGCTCGCGGATGATCTCGGTGAACGGCGCCGCGGCGCACAAGGCCAAGGTGGGTGATCGGGTGATCATCTGCGCCTACGCTCACTACAGCGAAGCCGAACTGGCCAATTTCAAACCGCGTATGCTGTACATGGCTCCGGGTAACGAACTCAGCCATACCAGCAACGCGATTCCGGTACAGGTCGCCTGAGACCGGAGAGCTGCATGACCCGAAGCCCGGACATTTCCGGGCTTTTTATTAAGTCGCACACAGGTACGCCATGGACCACCACCTGACGCCGCTCGATGTCACCCAACTGCCCACCTGGAAGGGGCTCCGCCAGCATCGACAGGACCTTGCCGGATTCAGCCTGCGCCAGGCCTTTGCCGAGGACCCGGAGCGTTTCAAGCGCTTCAGCCTGAGCGCCTGCGGCCTGCTGCTGGACTTCTCCAAGAACCTGATCCGCACCGACACCCTGGAACTGCTGGTCAAGCTGGCGGAAGAAGCCCGGCTCGACGAGGCCATCAAGGCGATGTTCCGTGGCGACGTGATCAACGCCTCGGAGCGCCGTCCTGTGCTGCACACCGCACTGCGCCGCCCCATCGGCGACAAGGTCTGGGTGGATGGCAGCGACGTGATGCCCGAGGTGCACCATGTGCTGCACCAGATGACCGAACTGGTGGGCGCCCTGCACAACGGCCTGTGGCGCGGCTACACGGAAAAACCCATCACCGATGTCGTGAACATCGGTATCGGCGGCTCCTTCCTTGGCCCACAGCTGGTCTCCGAAGCACTGCTGCCCTTTGCCCAGAAAGGCGTGCGCTGCCATTACCTGGCGAACATCGACGGCAGCGAATTCCGCGAACTGGCGTGCCGCCTGAACGCCGAGACCACCCTGTTCATCGTTTCCAGCAAGTCCTTCGGCACCCTGGAAACCCTGAAGAATGCCCAGGCCGCCCGCGCCTGGTACCTGGCCCAGGGCGGCAGCAAGGAAGAGCTGTACCGGCACTTCATCGCCGTTTCCAGCAACAAGGAAGCGGCGGTGGCCTTCGGCATCCGCGAAGAAAATATCTTCCCCATGTGGGACTGGGTGGGCGGACGCTACTCCCTCTGGTCCGCCATCGGTCTGCCGATCGCCATGTCCATCGGCATGTCCAACTTCAAGGAACTGCTGTCCGGCGCCTACAGCATGGACCAGCACTTCCAGAGCACGCCGTTCGAGCGCAACATCCCGGTGATCCTCGGCCTGCTCGGCGTCTGGTACGGCGACTTCTGGGGCGCACGCAGCCACGCGATCCTGCCCTACGACTACTACCTGCGTAACTTCACCGATCACCTACAGCAGCTGGACATGGAGTCCAACGGCAAGAGTGTGCGCCAGGACGGCACCCCGGTCACCGCCGGTACCGGCCCGGTGATCTGGGGCGGTGTCGGCTGCAACGGCCAGCATGCCTACCACCAGTTGCTGCACCAGGGCACCCAGCTGATCCCGGCGGACTTCATCGTCCCCGTCTCCAGCTACAACCCGGTGGCCGACCACCATCAGTGGCTGTTCGCCAACTGCCTGTCCCAGAGCCAGGCGCTGATGCTCGGCAAGTCCCGCGAGGAGGCCGAGGCCGAACTGCGCGCCCAGGGCCTGCCGGAAGAAGAAGCGCAGCGTTTGGCGCCGCACAAGGTGGTGCCCGGCAACCGTCCGAGCAACACCCTGGTGATGGAACGCATCAGCCCGCGCCGCCTGGGCGCACTGATCGCCATGTACGAACACAAGGTCTACGTGCAGAGCGTACTCTGGGGCATCAACGCCTTCGACCAGTGGGGCGTGGAACTGGGCAAGGAACTGGGCAAGGCCGTCTATTCGCGCCTGACCGGCCAGGACGAAGCCCAGGCCGAGGATGGTTCGACCCAGGGCCTGATCGACTTCTTTCGCGCGCGTCACCGCGGCTGACACCGTCGCGGCGGACTCACTCGCGATCGCCGCGTAGAGCCCTGCCACCGGGCCGAACATTCGGCCCGGTCGGCCAATGAATTCGCCCCTAGCCCTCCCCGCCCTAATGCTTCTGCCGGCAGAACCGCTGCCGATACTCGCCAGGCAATGCCGGCACAGCGCCTGCGCCACTGAACGATCCGGCAGGCCTTGGGCTCAAATCTCCATGGACAACCCTTGAACCCTGCGATGCCTTGGATGCACCCTTGTGGGTATTTCGGCAACACAACAACAAGGACCAGCCATGTACGAGATCAGCCTTCACCCCGTGCCAGAGGCCGTGCGCAAGCACGCACTCATCGATAACGATGCCTACCTGCGCCTGTACCAGCAGTCCGTCGAGCAGCCCGAACTGTTCTGGAGCGAGCAGGCCACGAGCTTCCTCAGCTGGTTCCAGCCCTGGGAGCAGCTGCACCGCAGCGACCTGAAGAAGGGCGAAGCCGAATGGTTCAAGGGCGGCAAGCTGAACGTCGCCTACAACTGCATCGACCGCCACCTGGAGCAGCGCGGCGAGCAGGTCGCCATCATCTGGGAAGGCGACAACCCCAGCGAATCCGCGCAGATCACCTATCGCAAGCTGTACAGCCATGTCACCCGCCTGGCCAACGTGCTCAAGAGCCGTGGCGTGAAAAAGGGCGACCGCGTGTGCATCTACATGCCGATGATTCCCGAAGCGGCCTACGCCATGCTCGCCTGCGCGCGTATCGGCGCCGTGCATTCGGTGGTATTCGGCGGCTTCTCCCCGGACGCCCTGCGTGACCGCATCCTCGATGCCGACTGCCGCACCGTGATCACCGCCGACGAAGGCGTTCGCGGCGGCAAGTACGTTCCGCTGAAGCAGAACGTCGACAAGGCGCTGAACGACTGCCCGAACGTCTCGACGGTGGTGGTGGTCCAGCGTACCCAGGGCAAGATCGACTGGCTGGAGGGCCGCGACCTCTGGTACCACGAGGCGCTGCACGGCGTCAGCGAGGACTGCCCGCCGGAATGGATGGACGCCGAGGACCCGCTGTTCATCCTCTACACCTCCGGCTCCACAGGCAAACCCAAGGGCGTGCTGCACAGCACCGGCGGATACCTGCTGAGCGCGGCGATGACCCACAAGTACGTGTTCGACTACCACGACGGCGAAGTCTTCTGGTGCACCGCGGACGTGGGCTGGGTCACCGGCCACAGCTACATTGTCTACGGCCCGCTGGCCAACGCCGCCACCACCCTGATATTCGAAGGCGTGCCCAACTACCCGGATGCCTCGCGCTTCTGGCAGGTGATCGACAAGCACCAGGTGAACATCTTCTATACCGCGCCGACCGCCATCCGCGCCCTGATGCGCGAAGGCGAGGCCCCGGTGAAGAAAGCCAGCCGCGCCAGCCTGCGCCTGCTCGGCAGCGTCGGCGAGCCGATCAACCCGGAAGCCTGGGAGTGGTACTACCACGTGGTGGGCGACTGCCGCTGCCCCATCGTCGACACCTGGTGGCAGACCGAAACCGGCAGCATCCTCATCACCCCGCTCCCGGGCGCCACCGCCCTCAAGCCCGGCTCGGCCACCCGTCCGTTCTTCGGCGTGCAACCGGTACTGCTGGATGAAAAGGGCAAGGAAATTGAAGGGGCCGGCTCCGGCGTGCTGGCGATCAAGGCCAGCTGGCCAAGCCAGATCCGCAGCATCTACGGCGACCACAAGCGGCTGATCGACACCTACTTCTCCGCCTACCCCGGCTACTACTTCACCGGCGACGGCGCCCGCCGCGACGAAGATGGCTACTACTGGATCACCGGTCGCGTCGACGATGTGATCAACGTATCCGGCCACCGCATCGGCACCGCAGAGGTGGAAAGCGCCCTGGTGCTGCACGATTCCGTGGCCGAGGCCGCGGTGGTGGGCTATCCCCACGATCTCAAGGGCCAGGGCATCTACGCCTTCGTCACGCTGATGAAAGGCCTGGAACCCACCGATGAGCTGAAGAAGGAGCTGCTGGCCCTGGTCAGCAAGGAAATCGGCAGCTTCGCCAAGCCGGAACTGATCCAGTGGGCGCCGGGCCTGCCCAAGACCCGCTCGGGCAAGATCATGCGCCGCATCCTGCGCAAGATCGCCTGCAACGAGCTGGAGAACCTGGGCGATACCTCCACCCTGGCCGACCCGTCCGTGGTGCAGAACCTGATCGACAAGCGCCTCAACCAGTAACACCTGCCAAGGCGGCAGCCCACACCGGGGGCTGCCGCCTTTCCTTTGGAATCGCCCCTCCCATGGAATTCATCCGCCGCCGCATCGAAAGCCAGATCATCGGCCTGACCGGCCTCGCCCTCGGTCAGCTCGACTTCGAGAACCCCAAGGGTGACCCCGGCCTGTTCGGCCCGGACTCGGTGACCTGGAAGGTCCACGGCGACTTCACCACGATGATGATCGGCGGCATCAGCGCGCTGCTCCTGCAGATGCTGCATCCCCTGGCGCTCTCGGGCGTCTGGGACCACTCCAATTTCCGCACGGACATGCTCGGTCGCCTGCGCCGCACCGGTCAGTTCATTTCCGGCACCACTTACGGCACCCGCAAAGACGCCGACTGGCTGATCGACAAGGTGCGCACCATCCACCTGCAGGTGACCGGCACCGCCCCCGACGGCCGCCCATACGCAGCCAGCGACCCCGCGCTGCTCACCTGGGTGCACGTGGCGGAGGTCAGCTGCTTCCTCGAGTCCCACCTGCGCTACCTCAATCCGCACTTGAGCGGCGAGGACCAGGACCGCTACTACGCCGAGATCGCCCTGGTGGCCGAGCGGCTCGGCGCGAGCAATGTGCCGAAGTCCCGCCAGGAAGTCGCGGACTACCTGGAAGCCATGCGTCCGCAGCTGCTCTGCGACGAACGCAGCCTGGAAGTCGTACGCATCCTCCTCGCAGCGCCGGCGCCCAGCGCCGCCGCCAAACCCTTCGGCATCCTGATGATGCAGGCAGGCATCGACCTGATGCCGGAGTGGGCCAGCGCCATGCTCGGCCTGCACCAGCGCCCCTGGCAGCGTCGCGTGGTGCGGAATCTGGTCTGGCGCGTGGCGCCGCTACTGCGCTGGGCCATGCGCAACGGTGCCGTGCACCGTGCGCGCCGACGCATGGGGCTGCCGCCCCGTTGAGCATGGATGAGGCCGGCCAGGGCCGCGCCGACCTCGACCTTTGTTAAACTGCGCGCCCTTTTCTGTGAGACGTCGCGCATGCCCTCCACTCTCCTCCAGGCGCTGCGCGCCGCCCTCGACGCCCGCCAGCCGCTGCTGGCCGAACTCCATGCCCAGGGCACCGATTGCTACCGGTTCTTCCACGGCAGCCAGGAAGGCATCCCTGGCCTGACCGTCGACCGCTACGGTGCGCAATTGATGGTGCAGAGCTTCCACCAGCCAGTGGAGCGCGAGCCCTTGCTGGAGCTGGCCGCTGCGGTGAACACATTCCTCGGCGAAAAGCTGCTGCTGGTCTACAACGACCGCTCCCAGGGCAATTCCCGGGTCGACCGCCGCGACCCGGTCTACCAGGCCGAGCCCGCCGCTCTGGAGGATCTGGTGGGCCACGAATGGGGCCTGAACTACCGGGTACGTGGCCGCCACCCCGGCCAGGACCCGCTGCTCTTCCTCGACCTGCGCAACACCCGTGGCTGGGTGAAGGCCAACAGTGCCGGCAAGTCGGTGCTCAACCTCTTCGCCTACACCTGCGGCGTCGGACTCTGTGCGGCGGCGGGCGGCGCTAGCGAGGTGTGGAACCTGGATTTCGCCGAGGGCAACCTGGCGGTCGGCCGCGAGAACGGCGCGCTGAACCCGACGCTCGCGCCCATGCACTTCGTGCAATCGGACTACTTCCCGGCCATCCGCCAGCTCGCCGGCCTGCCCATCGCCCGTCGCCACGGCCAGAGGTTGCCGAGCTACCCGCGCCTGGAGCAGCGCCAGTTCGACCTGGTATTCCTCGACCCGCCGGCCTGGGCCAAGAGCGCCTTCGGCACCGTGGACCTGCTGCGCGACTACCAGAGCCTGCTCAAGCCCGCGCTCATGGCGACCGCCGAAGGTGGCGTGCTGGTGTGCAACAACAACCTCGCCAAGGTCGCGATGGAGGACTGGCGCGAGCAGGTGTTGCGTTGCGCCAGCAAGCTGGGGCGGCCGGTGCGCGACTGGCAACCGCTCGCGCCTGCCGCCGACTTCCCCTCGCTCGACGGACGGCCGCCGCTCAAGACCCTGGTCCTGCAGCTCTGAAAGTAGCGCAGCAACGAGATCCAGCCATCTGCCGGAACCCGGAGGCCGTGCCATAATCCAAGGGATTCTCTGCCGGGATAGTTGACGCCTCATGTACAAAGGATTGAAACGGGCCGCCTGCGCCCTGCTGATCGTCGTTGCCCTCTACAGCCTGCTTGGCTTTCTGATCATCCCGGGGATCGCCCTGCGGGTGGCCAACCAGCAATTGGCCCAATACGCCACGGTCCCCGCGCGACTGGAGCGCATCCAGCTCAACCCCTTCAGCCTCGAGCTGACCCTGTGGGGCCTGCACATAGGCGAAGACAAGGCCGAACAGGTGGGCTTCGAGCGGCTCCATGCCAACCTGCAACTGGACAGCCTCTGGTCAGGCGCCCTGCACCTGGCGGACGTGGAGCTGGACAAGTCGAACACCGAGGTGCTGTTCGCCAAGGACGGCACGCTCAACCTGACCCAACTGTTCAAGCTGCCCCCCAGCGAACCCAAGCCGGAGGAGCCGGCGGGTGATCCCTTTCCGGTCCGCATCGACCGCATCAAGCTGAGCGAAGGTGGCCTGCACTTCCAGGACCTGCGCCCCAGTGAGGCCATCGAGTTCGTCTACGACTCCCTCAACCTCGAACTGCACAACCTCAGCACCCTGCCCGACGACAATGCCGAGATGTCCCTCGTGGCCACCGGCCCCAATGGCGGGCGCATCGACTGGGAAGGCCAGATCAGCCTGGTGCCCTTCACCTCCAGCGGCCAGCTGAAGATCACCGACGGCCAGATGAAGGCCTTCTGGCCCTATGTCCGCGACGCGGTGCCCCTGGCCCTGGAAAAAGGCGTGATGAGCCTGTCCACGGACTACAAGCTGAGCCTGGCCAAGAGCACCCAGCTCAACCTGGACAAGATCTGGATCAAGGTCGCGCCCTTCGCCATCAAGGCACCGGACAACCGCCCCCTGGTCAACCTGGAGACGCTGGAAGTCAGCGACAGCTCCCTGGACCTGGCCAAGCAGGAAGTGCTGGTGGGCAAGATCCACAGCCAGAATCTGGAAACCTGGGCCGCCCGCGAGGCCGACGGCCAGCTGGACTGGCAGAAGCTTTTTGCCAGCAAGCCCAAGCCCGCGCCCAAGGCGGAAGAGAAACCCGCGGCCGCTGATGCCCAGGCAAAAACGGACGAACCTGGTAAACCCTGGGTCGTGCGGCTCAAGGAAACCCAGTTGCGCGGCTACAAGGTGCACCTGGCCGACCGGGTGCCCAAGGAGCCGGTGCAACTGGAGCTGGGCCCGCTCAACCTGGACCTCAAGGACTTCGACAGTCGCGGCGAATCGCCCTTCAACCTCAGCCTCGACACCGGCCTCGGCAAGCAGGGCAAGGTGCAGGCGGTCGGCCAGGTCCAGCTCAAGCCCGTCACGGCGAAGCTGCAAGTGCAGACCCGCGACATCGACCTGCGCATAGCCCAGGCCTACATCAGCCCCTTCGTGCGCCTGGAGCTGCGCAGCGGCCTGCTCGACAGCGACCTCAATGTCGACCTCAAGGGCACCGAGCCACTGGCCCTGGGCATTTCCGGCCGCGCGCTGGTCAACCAGATGCACACCCTGGACACCATCAAGGAACGCGACTTCGTCAAATGGCAACAGTTGCTGGTGGATGGCCTCAACTACCAGCACGGCGACAGCCTGGTGATCGACAAGGTGAGCCTGAACCAGCCCTACGCGCGCTTCATCATCAACGAGGACCTGACCACCAACGCCAGCGATCTGGTGATCAAGCAACCCGCCGACGCCAGTCCCCAGAAAGCCGCCAGCGCTCAGCCGGAAGCGGCCGGCAAGCCCATGGGCATCCGCATCGGCGGCATTGAGATCAAGGACGGCTCAGCCAACTTCGCCGACTTCAGCCTGACCCCCAACTTCGCCACCGCCATCCAGCAGCTCAACGGTGAAATCGGCACCCTCGACAACCGCAATCCCAAACCGGCCAAGGTGGCGGTGAACGGCAAGGTCGACCGCTACGCGCCGGTGACCATCAAGGGCAGCCTGAACCCCTTCGATCCCCTGGACAGCCTGGACATCGCCACCAGCTTCAAGCGCGTCGAGCTGACCACCCTGACGCCCTACTCCGGCAAGTTCGCCGGCTACCGCATCCGCAAGGGGCGGCTGAACCTGGACCTGCACTACCAGATCGAGAAGGGACAACTGAAGGCCGAAAACCACCTGGTACTGGAACAGCTGCAACTCGGCGAACAGGTTTCCAGCCCCGATGCCGTGGACCTGCCGGTGCGCCTGGCGGTCGCGCTGCTGAAGGACACAGCGGGCAAGATCGACATCTCGCTGCCGGTGGCGGGCAACCTCAACGACCCGCAGTTCAGCGTCGCGCCCATCGTCTGGCAGACCCTGCGCAACCTGGTGCTGCGCGCGGTACAGGCGCCCTTCAACTTTGTCGCCGGCCTGGTCGGCGGCAGCAGCGCAGACCTCGGCCAGGTCCCCTTCCCGGCCGGCAGCAGCGAGCTGGATGCCGAGGCGCAGAAATCCCTGGATACCCTGGCCGAGGCGCTGAAAAAGCGTCCGGCCCTGCGCCTGGAAGTGGAAGGGGCCAGCGCCAAGGCCGCCGACGGTCCACTGCTGGCCGAGCAGCGCCTGGAGCGGGAATACCAGAACACCTACTACAAGATCGCCCAGCGCCGGGGCGACAAGGTACCGGCCGAAGCCAGGCAGCTGGAGATACCCGAGGACGAGAAAGGGCCTATGCTGGAGGGCATCTACCGTTCCCGCTTGAAGCAGCAGCCTCCGGCCGAGTGGGAGGAACTGGACAGCGAGCAGCGCACCGCCAGGCTGCGCGAAGCAGTGCTCGCCTCCTGGGCCCAGAGCGACCTGTTGCTGCGCCAGCTGGGCCAGGCCCGCGCCACCAGCATCAAGGACTATCTGGTGGACCGCGGCGGCCTTGCCGACGACCGCATCTTCCTGCTGGACGTCAGCCTGGTGGAGCCCAACCAGGCCGGAGAGGTGATCACACCGCTGCACCTGGACAGCGAGTAGGAGTTCTCATGCGCATGCTGCCGTTCGCCCTGCTGGTCCTCGCCCTGGCCACTCCGGCCGGGGCGGAAACCATGCGCTGCGGCAGCAGACTGGTCAGCCTCGGCGACCGCACCTTCGAAGTCCTGCAGAAATGTGGTGAGCCGGTGCACCGTGATCTGGTCGGCTACACCCTGGGCTCCTACGACCGGCGCGAATTCACCGTGGAAGAATGGGTGTACGGCCCCAACAACGGCATGCTCAGCATCCTCACCTTCGAGGGCAATCGCCTGGTCCGCATCGAAACCCGGCGCAACCGCTGACGCCCCCGGGGCGCCAGGTGTAGGCTGTAGCCAGTTCCCAGCGATCTTCGGACATCCCCGTGAAACGCCGCATGCTCTTCTGCCTGTCCCTGCTGCTTGCCGTGGGCAATGCCCAGGCCTCTTCCACCCTGCGCTGCAACAGCAGCCTCATCAGCCTCGACGACACCACCAGCGAAGTGCTGGACAAGTGCGGCGAGCCGATCAGCCGCACCGACCTGGGCTTCAAGGAAGTGGTGGACGAGTACTACCGGCGCGACGAAGTGCGGGTCGAGGAATGGGTCTACGGACCGCGCAACGGCATGTACCAGTTCCTCCGTTTCGAGGGCAATCGGCTGCGCGACATCGACAGCAAACGCGGCAACTGACAACCTCTCGGCGGGAATGCTAGGCTCTGCGCCTTACCCCCAAGGACAGGATGCCCGCCCCATGAAAGCCCCCGCCTGCCTCTTCGCAGCCGCTCTCCTTCTGCCCCTTGCGGCCAACGCCAACACCTTCCGCTGCGAAAGCAAACTGGTGAGCGTCGGCGATCGCAGCACCGAGGTTCAGCGCAAGTGCGGCGAGCCCGCCTCCCGCGATTTCATCGGCTATTCGGAGACCACCAGCGGGCGCCAGGAAATGCAAGTGGAGGAATGGGTCTACGGCCCCTCCAACGGCATGTACCACTACCTGAGATTCGTCGGCGGCCGCCTCAGCGAAATCGACAGCAAGCGCAACTGAGCCGCACACGATGATCATCCTTCCCGCCGATCAACCCCTGGACTGGCGGCGGCCGCCGGTCATCACCCTGCTACTGATCCTGCTCAACACCCTGATCTACATCGTCTACCAGGGCGGTGACCAGGCGCGGATCGAAGAGGCCCAGCAACGCTATCTGGATGGCGGCCTGCTCAATCGCGAGCGAGCCCTGTTCGTCGACCACCTGGTGAAGCGGGAACAGTACGACGCCGACCAGCGCCACGCCATCGATAGCATGCGCCGGCAAGCGCTGGCGACCCTCATCCTGCGCGACCTGGAATTCGAGGACTGGCTGCACCACTCCCCGGCCTACCAGGCCGATCCGGCGTGGCAACAGGCGCGACAGCAGGCCGAGGCGGCGCGGGACAGGATCAGCTCCCAGCGCTTCGGCTTTATTCCCAACAAGTTCAGCGTCCATGGCCTGTTCGGCGCCATGTTCCTGCACGGCAGCTTCGATCACCTGCTGGGCAACATGATCTTCCTGTTCATCTGCGGCTTCGCCCTGGAAGCCGCCCTGGGGCGCTGGGTCTACCTCGGTCTCTACCTGACCAGCGGGCTGGCCTCGCACCTGCTCTGGTGGGCGCTGGACCCTGTCTGGGCGGCAGGCATCGGAGCCTCCGGCGCCGTATCGGGGCTGATGGGCATGACCATCGGCGTATACGGGCTGCGCAAGATTCGCTTCTTCTACTGGCTGGGCCCGTTGATCGGCTACTTCAAGGCCCCGGCCCTGTGGATATTCCCCGCCTGGCTCGGCAAGGAACTGTATGGCGTCCTGCTGGCCGACGACCACGTGAACTACTACGCACACCTCGGCGGCCTGGCCTTCGGCTTCTTGGCCACCTGGCTGCTGCATCGGGCGGGCTTTCTCAAGGTGGACGAGGCCTACCTCAGCAAGGAAGACCCGGACGCGCCCTTCAAGCGCGAGCTGGCCGCCCTGGATCGGTTGATCGGCCAATTCGCCCTCGACCAAGCCGCGCCCCGCGGCCTGGACATGCTGCAACGCTATCCCAGCCGAATGGCCCTGCTGGAACGTCTCTATCCGCTGGCCAAGAGCCGTCAGGACAAGGCCCTCCTGGCCGCCGTGCTGAAACAGCTGTTCGCCCTGCCGGAACGGGCCGCCGCCCTGCCCCTGCTGCAGAAACTCGCTGACGATGTGGCGGACCCGCAGCAACGCCTGCTGCAGCACCCGGCCGTGCTGCTGCACCTGCTGCAGCGGCTGATCAGGGCCGGCGACAGCACTCGCGCCATGGCGCCATGGCGCCGCCTCTGTCAGTTGACCCCGGTGCCCGCGCAACTCCCCGGCGTGACGCTGCAGCTGGCAAAGCAACTGGGCCAGCGCCAGGACCTGCGCGCAGTGAACGAACTGGGTCAGTACCTGCACCGGGCTTTCCCCGAGGCGGAGCAGACCCGGCAATTGGCGCTCTACCAGCAGCACCTGGCGCGCTGACCCCGAAGACGAAAAGGCCCCGCTATGCGGGGCCTCGTCTATTCGCCGGCCGAACCGTTACTCGGCGGACTTCAGGCCATCGGCGGAAACCGCAGTGACCCCTTTGATTTTGCTGGCCGTATCGATGGCCAACTCACGTTCGGCATCGGTCTGCACCGTACCGGACAGCGCGACTACGCCCTGGTTGGTTTCAACCTTGATGTCCATCCCGCTGAGGTTCTTGTCGGCCAGGAAGGTGGATTTGACCTTACTGGTGATCCAGGTATCAGAGACCGCGTCTTCGGCTTTCTGCATGGTCTCGCTGGCTGCCAGCATCGGATCACCGCTGGTTTCTGCGTAGGCGCCGGCCACGAACGGCAGGCTGATCGCGGCGGCAGTGACAGCGGCAAAGGTCCATTTGGTGAAAGTCTGTTTCATGAGGTGGGTCTCCTCTCTTCTCTGGAACGTCTGCATCGAACTCGTGATTGCAGGCTCAGCAGAGTCATCGCAAGGCCTGTGCCAGCCTCCCGACGGCAAGAAAGTCGAACCAGATCAATAAGATAAGGAAACACCCAGGAGCCCCGTTGCATGCAGTCTGCAAGTTCACGCCACTGGGGCGTTGCAGACTGCACGGTGAAACGGGCTCAGCGGCCAGCGTTGCCCAGCTTCGCGAGGGCGGCTTCCAGGGCACTGACCTGATCCAGCAACGGCGTGGCCGGATAGCGCGCGCGAATATAGGCCAGCAGCTTCTGCGCCGGCTCCAGCTGCCCGAGGCCTTCGGCGAAACCACGGGCTGCCAGCAGGTAGGCGCGTGGGATGTGCGGATAGTCAGGGAAGCGCTGGTGCAGGTTGCGCAGCAGGCTGAGGGCCTCGCGCACCTTGTGCCGCTCCAGCAGCGCGCCGGCGACCTGCTCGCAGACCAGGGCGTCGGCCGGCTGGAAATCGGCCTTGAACTGGCGGGCGTTGAGCAGTGCAGTGGCAGCCAATGCCGGGTTCTGGCGGGCGGCCAGGGGCAGGTAGTGATCCAGGTGACGCAGGCAGCGCTCGTGGGCGCCCAGGCCGAACAGCAGCTGGTGGTATCGCTCGTTCATGCGCAGGTCCTCCGGATCGCGCTGTAGCGCGTTGGCCAGGGTTTCCAGCGCACCGTCGCTCTGGCCTTCCTTGAGGCGGATCTCGGCCTCGGCCAGGGCCTTGCGGCGGCGCCATTCGTGCTCCGGCAGGCCTTGCTGGGTGCCCTCTTCGGCAATGGCGAAGCCCAGCGCGCCCTGATACTGGAACACCGCGTAGCCCATCATGCTGCACATCACCACACCGAAGTAGCCGAAGAGGAAGGTGGCGATGGGCATCAGCACCACCCTGGGCAGGCCGCCGGAAAGCATCCAGGCGACATAGCTGGGGGACTGCCAGAGGATGAAGAGGAAGGCGCAGAGAATCAGGTAACGCCCCCCCATGGCCCTGATCACCTCACCCACCTGGTCAGGACTCAGGGCCGCTCCCAGTTCCTTGCTCAGCGCCAGGCGGATGATGCTCGCCGGCAGCAGCAGGACGATGGCGATGTTAACCACCCAGAAGAGGGTTTCGCTGTTGAAGTCCGCCGCCAGCCAAAGCGCTCCCAGGGCGATGGCGAACACCAGCACCTGCTTGATGAACAGCGAGAAACCGTCGCCGCCGAAGGCGCTCATCAGGCTCGGCGCCTCGCGCAGGCCGTCGCTGCTGGACTCGATCACGCTGTGGAAGTATTTGGTGGCCACGCTCAGCAGGATGCACCAGAGGACCAGCGAACGCGGCATGAACAGCCCGGCCAGGGCCAGCAGGGCACTGAACGCCAGCGGGCTGACCTGCAGGCCGTAGGCGAAGAACTGCGGCAGCCGCTCCCAGAACGGCAGGGCGGTATTGGCCGCGCCGAGGAAGGTGAGCTCGCGGCTGCACAGGGGGCAGACCGGGCTGTCGTCGGGGGCATCTGCGTTGAGCGGGATGCAGCAATCGCCGAAATGGCGCTGGCACGGCACGCAGTGCCAGGTCGCGGGTTGGGCTGGGTGGTACTGGCAGAGCGTCTTGTCCATGACAGATCCAGGTACGGTGGCGGTTTGCCATTCTCCAGGCAAAAAAAGAGGGCCCGCAAGGGGCCCTCTCTTCTATTGCGTGACGATTATCAAACGCCGGAAGCTTCGGCAGCCTCTACGTCTTTCATCGACAGCTTGATGCGACCACGGTTGTCGACGTCGAGAACCAGGACTTTGACTTCCTGGCCTTCCTGCAGGACGTCGGTGACCTTGTCGATGCGCTTGTCGCTGATCTGCGAGATGTGCACCAGACCGTCCTTGCCCGGCAGGATGTTGACGAAGGCGCCGAAGTCGACGATGCGCTCGACCTTGCCCACGTACACCTTGCCGACTTCGGCCTCGGCGGTGATACCCAGAACGCGCTGGCGCGCGGCCTCGGCAGCTTCCTTGGTCTCGCCGAAGATCTTCACGCTGCCATCGTCTTCGATGTCGATGGAGGCCTTGGTCTCTTCGCAGATCGAACGGATGGTGGCGCCGCCCTTGCCGATGACGTCGCGGATCTTATCGGTGTCGATCTTCATCGCGATCATGGTCGGAGCGTTGGCGGACAGCTCGCTGCGGGACTCGGCGATCACCTGGTTCATCTGGTTGAGGATGTTCAGACGCGCTTCCAGAGCCTGCTCCAGAGCGATCTCCATGATCTCTTCGGTGATGCCGTTGATCTTGATGTCCATCTGCAGCGCGGTCACGCCCTTGGCGGTACCGGCTACCTTGAAGTCCATGTCGCCCAGGTGGTCTTCATCGCCCAGGATGTCGGTCAGGACGGCGAACTTGTCACCTTCCTTCACCAGGCCCATGGCGATACCGGCAACCGGCGCCTTCATCGGCACGCCGGCGTCCATCAGGGCCAGGGAGGCGCCGCAGACGGAAGCCATGGAGCTGGAGCCGTTGGACTCGGTGATCTCGGAAACCACGCGGATGGTGTAGGGGAATTCGTCACCCTTCGGCAGCATGGCGGCAACGCCACGACGGGCCAGGCGGCCGTGGCCGATTTCGCGGCGGCCGGCGCTGCCCATGCGACCACATTCACCGACCGAGAAGGGCGGGAAGTTGTAGTGCAGCATGAACGAGTCCTTGCGCTCGCCTTCCAGGGTGTCCAGCAGCTGGGCGTCACGGGCGGTGCCGAGGGTGGCGACCACCAGGGCCTGGGTTTCGCCACGGGTGAACAGGGCGGAACCGTGGGTCTTGTCCAGCACGCCGACTTCGATCTTCAGCGGACGTACGGTGCGGGTGTCACGGCCGTCGATACGCGGCTTGCCGTTGACGATGTTCTCGCGAACGGTGCGGTATTCCAGCAGGCCGAAGGCATCTTTCACTTCACCAGCCGGGAACTGGCCTTCTTCCTCGCCAGCAAAGCGCGCAACGACCTGGTCACGCAGTTCGTCCAGGCGGTTGTAGCGGTCCTGCTTGATGGTGATGGTGTAGGCCTGGGAGATGGCCTCGCCGAACTCGGCCTTGATGGCATTGAGCAGGGCGGTGTTTTCAACCGGAGCGGTCCAGTTCCAGGCCGGCTTGCCGGCTTCGGCAGCGAATTCCTTGATCGCGGTGATCACGGCCTGGAATTCCTGGTGGGCGAACAGCACGGCACCCAGCATCTGGTCTTCGGTCAGCTCCTGGGCTTCGGACTCAACCATCAGCACGGCGTCTTCGGTACCGGCAACGACCATGTCCAGGGCGGACGCTTTCAGTTGCTCGTAGGTCGGGTTCAGCAGGTAGCCTGCTTCTGCGTGGTAGGCCACGCGGGCGGCACCGATCGGGCCATTGAACGGAATGCCGGAGATGGCCAGTGCAGCGGAAGTACCGATCATGGAAGCGATATCCGGATCGGTCTTCTTGTTGGTGGAAACCACGGTGCAGATGACCTGGACTTCGTTCAGGAAGCCTTCCGGGAACAGCGGGCGGATCGGACGGTCGATCAGGCGCGAGGTCAGGGTTTCCTTCTCGGAAGGACGGCCTTCACGCTTGAAGAAACCACCGGGGATACGGCCGGCGGCGTAGGTTTTTTCCTGGTAGTGGACGGACAGCGGGAAGAAACCCTTGCTCGGGTCGGCCTGCTTGGCGCCAACCACGGTCACCAGAACGGTGACGTCGTCATCCATGGTGACCAGAACGGCACCGGAAGCTTGACGGGCGATACGGCCGGTCTCGAGGGTAACGGTCGATTGACCGAACTGGAATTTCTTGATTACCGGGTTCACGGTGTTTTCCTTCTCTGATGTTGCCTTGGGGGAAATCGTGGGAGAGGCGGGAGTCGGACCCGTTTCAATCCCTTAAAAAACCAGAAGCTGGAAAGCCGAAAGCTGGAACGATGTCCAGCTTCCGGTTTTCCAGCTTCCAGCCCATCTGTGTCGCTTAGCGACGCAGACCCAGACGACCGATCAGGGCGCTGTAACGAGAGGTGTCCTTACCCTTCAGGTAGTCCAGCAGCTTGCGGCGCTGGTTAACCATACGGATCAGACCACGACGGGAGTGGTGATCCTTGCCGTTGGCCTTGAAGTGATCCTGCAGCTTGTTGATGTTGGCGGTCAGCAGGGCAACCTGCACTTCCGGAGAACCGGTATCGCCTTCAGCTTGCTTGTACTCGTTAACGATCTGGGCTTTTTCAGTAACGCTCAGTGCCATGATGGGCTTCCTCTGAGAGTAATAGGCCGGGACCTTCGCCCCGTGTTCAAAAAAGAGGATTGACCGTGCCTATTAACAGCCATCCTCGGATCGGTCATTCCGACCGAATCAGTCGACGCGGCGCAATGCGCCCGTCATCGCTCACTTCACCGATTCCGATGAAGCGACCGGTGTGATCCTGTACTCGCATCATGCCGAACTTGGGTGCTTCCGGAGCCCGCACCGGCTGACCGTGAAGCCAGTAGTAGGCGCTGTGCTCGGTCAGCTGGATCAGCGGCCAGTGCTCCAGTCCGCTGTCGACAGGCAGGAGGAACTGGTCCAGTGCCTCGCTGCCGCCCTCGGCGTGAGCCTTCTCCAGGGTCTCCAGGCTGATCGCCTGGGCCAGTACGAAGGGGCCCGCCTGGGTCCGGCGCAACTCTGCCACATGTGCCCCGCATCCCAGTGCCTGGCCAAGATCCTCGACCAGGGTGCGGATATAGGTGCCCTTGCTGCAGGCTACGGCCAGCCTTGCATGGCCGTTTTCACAGGCCAGCAAATCCAAGCGCGCAATAGTAACAGAACGCGCTTCGCGCTCCACTACCTCACCAGCACGAGCCAACTTGTAGAGGGGCTGGCCGTCCTTCTTCAGGGCCGAGTACATCGGAGGTATCTGCTTGATTTCACCACGAAAACGCGGCAGCTGCACCTCGATATCCTGGCGACCAACGGTCACTTCGCGACGCACGAGCACTTCACCTTCGGCGTCCCCGGTGGAGGTGGTGACGCCAAGCTGGGCCAGGGTTTCATAGCCCTTGTCGGCATCCAGCAGGTACTGGGAGAACTTGGTCGCCTCGCCGAAGCACAGCGGCAGCACGCCGGTGGCCAGGGGGTCGAGGCTGCCGGTGTGACCTGCCTTCTCGGCATTGAGCAGCCAGCGCACCTTCTGCAGCGCGGCGTTGGAGCTCATGCCGCGCGGCTTGTCGAGGATCAGCACACCGCTGACATTGCGGCGGATACGTTTCACCTGGGCCACGCCATCACTCCTCGCCGCTGCCCTGGTGCTTGCGGTCTTCCGCCACGGCACGCTCGATCAGCGCCGACAGCTCCGCACCGCGACGGATGCTGGCGTCGTAGTGGAAATGCAGTTGCGGCACGCTGCGCAGCTTCATGGCCTTGCCCAGCTGCATGCGCAGGAAACCGGCTGCGTCCTGCAGGATGTCGAGGTTCAACTCGATCTTCTCCGCATTGTCGTCCTGGCCCATGACGGTGATGAACACCTTGGCGTGGGACAGGTCGCGGCTCACCTCCACCGCGGTGATGGTCACCAGCCCCAGACGCGGGTCCTTGATCTCTCGCTGGATGAGCAGCGCCAGTTCGCGCTGCATCTGGTCGCCGATGCGTTGGGTACGGCTGTAGTCTTTGGCCATATCGAAACTCGCTACAGGCTGCAGGCTTCAAGCCGCAGGCTGAAAACACTAAACACAAAAACAAACGGCAAGCCCGAGCAGCGTACCATCCGCTGCCTGAGGCCTGCCGCCTGTAGCCTGGAGCCGATTACAACGTACGCGCCACCTGGACCTTCTCGAAGACTTCGATCTTGTCGCCGACCTTGACGTCGTTGTAGCTCTTCACGCCGATACCGCACTCCATGCCGGCACGCACCTCGGACACGTCGTCCTTGAAGCGGCGCAGGGATTCCAGTTCGCCTTCGAAGATCACCACATCGTCGCGCAGTACGCGGATCGGACGGTTGCGGTGTACCAGACCCTCGGTAACCATGCAGCCGGCGATCGCGCCGAACTTCGGCGAACGGAACACGTCGCGCACCTCGGCGATACCCAGGATGTTCTCCCGGACTTCGCTGCCCAGCATGCCGGACAGTGCTTTCTTAACGTCTTCGATGATGTCGTAGATGATGTTGTAGTAGCGCAGGTCCAGACCTTCTTGCTCGACGATCTTGCGCGCGCCGGCATCGGCACGCACGTTGAAGCCGAACAGCACAGCGTTGGACGCCAGCGCCAGGTTGGCGTCGCTCTCGGTGATACCACCTACGCCGCCACCCACAACACGCACCTGGACTTCTTCGTTGCCGATCTCGGCCAGGGCACCCTGCAGCGCCTCGAGAGAACCACGCACATCGGACTTGAGTACGATGTTGAGGGTCTTCTTCTCGTCCTGGCCCATGCTCTCGAAGATGTTCTCGAGCTTGGAGGACTGCTGGCGAGCCAGTTTGACTTCGCGGAACTTGCCCTGGCGGAACAGGGCGACTTCGCGGGCCTTCTTCTCGTCGGCAACCACGGTCAGGTCATCACCGGCGTCCGGCGTACCGTCCAGACCGAGGATTTCGACCGGGATGGACGGGCCGGCTTCTTTCACCGGCTTGCCGTTCTCGTCGAGCATGGCGCGGACGCGGCCATAGTTGACGCCGCAGAGGACCATGTCGCCCTGACGCAGGGTACCGTCCTGAACCAGCACGGTAGCGACCGGGCCGCGGCCCTTGTCCAGACGGGACTCGACCACGACACCACGGCCGGGGGCCGACGGGGTGGCGGTAAGTTCCAGAACTTCAGCCTGCAGCAGTACGGCTTCGAGCAGTTCGTCGACGCCGGTACCGACCTTGGCCGACACAGGTACGAACTGAGTATCGCCGCCCCACTCTTCCGGGATCACTTCCAGAGCGGCCAGGCCGTTCTTGATGTTGTCCGGGTTGGCTTCGGGCTTGTCCATCTTGTTGACCGCGACCACGATCGGAACGCCAGCCGCTTTCGCGTGCTGCACGGCTTCCACGGTCTGCGGCATCACGCCGTCATCGGCCGCCACCACCAGGATGACGATGTCAGTGGCCTTGGCACCACGGGCACGCATGGCGGTAAACGCTGCGTGGCCGGGGGTGTCCAGGAAGGTCACCATGCCGCGATCGGTTTCCACGTGGTAGGCACCGATGTGCTGGGTGATCCCACCCGCTTCACCGCTGGCCACCTTGGTACGGCGGATGTAGTCGAGCAGAGAGGTCTTGCCGTGGTCGACGTGACCCATCACGGTCACCACCGGCGCACGGGTCAGGGCCTCGCCTTCGAACTTCAGGGATTCGGCCAGTTGCTCTTCCAGGGCGTTCTCGTTGACCAGCTTGACCTTGTGGCCGAATTCTTCGGCGATCAGTTGGGCGGTCTCGCGATCGAGCACCTGATTGATGGTCACCGGAGTCCCCATCTTGAACATGAACTTGACGACTTCTGCACCCTTGACGGCCATCTGGGCGGCCAGTTCGGCCACGGTGATGGTCTCGCCAATGCTGACTTCACGCACGATAGGTCCTGTCGGGCTCTGGAACCCGTGCTGGTTACGTTTCTTCAGCTTGGACTTGCCGCCACGTCCACCACGACGACCGAAGGAATCGCTTTCCTCTTCGGTGCTGCGCGGAGCAACGCGGGGGGCCGGAGCCTTTTCTTTTTCCTTGAGCGAAGGACGGTGCTGCGCATGTTTACGGTCGCGGCGATCGTCTTCGTCGCGAGCGCGCTCAGGGCGACGCACTTCCTCTTTCTTGCGCTCGGCGCCAGCAGCGGCGGCACCAGCAGCCGGCGCGGCGGTGGCTGCGGCAGCAACAGGAGCGGCAGCGGCAGGCTCGACAGCCGGAGCGGCATTGACCGAGGCGGCCTGGGCAGCTTCCTTGGCACGAGCTTCAGCTTCACGACGAGCGGCCTCTTCGGCGCGCTGACGGGCTTCTTCCTCGGCCTTCAGGCGAGCGGCTTCCTCCGCGGCGCGCTGCTCTTCGAGTTCGCGCTGGCGTTCAGCTTCGATCTCGTCAGGGCTGCGCTTGACGTAGGTCTTCTTCTTGCGCACTTCGACGTTGATGGTCTTGCTGCCTGCAACTCTCAACGTAGTAGTGGTCTTGCGCTGCAGGGTAATCTTGCGTGGCTCTTCCAGGCGCTCGCCGTGGCTGCTCTTGAGATGGGCCAGCAGGGCCTGCTTCTCATTGTCGGTCACAACCTGCTCGGCGCTGGTGTGCGGCAATCCCGCCTCGCGCATCTGCAGCAGCAGGCGCTCCACCGGTGTGTCGACCACCTGGGCCAGTTCTTTCACCGTGACTTGCGTCATGCACTTCTCTCCTCAGGCCGCGATACTTACTCGAACCAGTGGGCTCGGGCGGCCATGATCAGCTTGCCGGCACGCTCTTCGTCCATGCCGTCGATGTCGAGCAGGTCGTCAATCGACTGCTCGGCCAGGTCTTCGCGGTTAATAACGCCACGTACGGCGAGTTCAACAGCCAGATCCTTGTCCATGCCTTCCAGGGAAAGCAGGTCCTCGGCAGGCTGGGCATCCGCCAGCTTCTCTTCGGTCGCGATGGCCTTGGTCAGCAGGCGGTCCTTCGCACGCGCACGCAGCTCGTTGACGATGTCCTCGTCGAAGCCGTCGATGCTGAGCATTTCTTCCATGGGTACGTAGGCGATTTCTTCCAGGCTGGTGAAACCTTCCTCCACCAGTACCTGAGCCAGCTCTTCGTCCACTTCCAGTTCTTCGACGAAGGCACGCAGGATGTCGCCGGTTTCGGCTTGCTGCTTGGCCTGGATGTCCGCTTCGGTCATCACGTTCAGGGTCCAGCCGGTAAGCTGGCTGGCCAGGCGCACGTTCTGGCCGCCACGACCAATGGCCTGGGCCAGGTTGTCTTCGGCAACGGCGATGTCCATTGCATGGGCATCTTCGTCGACGATGATCGCCACCACTTCGGCCGGAGCCATGGCGTTGATCACGAACTGCGCCGGGTTGTCGTCCCACAGGACGATATCGACGCGCTCGCCGCCCAGTTCGCCGGATACGGCCTGGACGCGGGAACCGCGCATGCCGATGCAGGCGCCCTGCGGGTCGATACGCTTGTCCTTGGAGCGCACTGCGATCTTGGCGCGGGAACCCGGGTCACGGGAGGCGGCCATCACTTCGATCAGCTCTTCGGCGATTTCCGGCACTTCGATGCGGAACAGTTCGATCAGCATCTGCGGCGCGGTGCGCGACAAGATCAGCTGCGGGCCACGGTTCTCGGTGCGGATTTCCTTCAGCAGGGCACGCACGCGGGCGCCGACGCGGAAAGTCTCGCGCGGAATGATGTCCTCGCGGGCCAGCAGTGCTTCGGCATTGTTGCCGAGGTCGACGATCACGTTATCGCGGGTGACCTTCTTCACAGTGCCGGAGATGATGTCGCCCAGCTTCTCGCGGTAGGCCTCGACAACCTGCGCACGCTCGGCTTCGCGCACTTTCTGCACGATGACCTGCTTGGCGGTCTGGGCTGCAATGCGGCCGAACTCGATGGACTCGATCTTCTCTTCGATGATGTCGCCGATCTTGGCTTTCTCATCGCGTTCCTGGGCCTGATCCAGGGTCAGCTGGATAGCCGGATCCTCGAAATCAGCTTCCTCGACAACAGTCCAGCGACGGAAGGTGTCGTAATTACCGCTTTGACGATTGATCGACACACGCAGGTCGACCTCGTCCTCGTAACGCTTCTTGGTAGCAGTGGCCAGCGCCAGCTCCAGCGCCTCGAAAATCACGCCGGCCGGTACACCTTTTTCGTTGGATACCGACTCAACAACCAGCAGTACTTCTTTGCTCATCGTACGCCTCGCCTTTCGCAATCCATTGGATCCGCGGGATCCGCGTCTCAGTCAAAACGGGGAATGATGTTGGCCTTGTCGATCAGTTCGATCGGCAGGAGGAACTCGCGGTCTTCGATGAGAACCACCACGTCCTGCTCCTCCACCCCGCGGAGAAGCCCCTGGAAATTGCGTCGTCCCTCGAAGGGCGAACGCAGCTTGATCTTGACCAGCTCACCGGCGTGGGCCGCGAACTGTTCAAGGGTGAACAGCGGACGATCCATGCCTGGCGACGATACTTCGAGGGTGTATTCGCTGCTGATCGGGTCCTCGACATCGAGCACACCGCTGATCTGACGGCTGACTTTCTCGCAGTCGTCAATCAGGATGCCGTTTTCGTGATCGATGTAGATCCGCAGCAGCGAATGCCGCCCTTGGGACAGAAACTCGATGCCCCAGCACTGATAACCGAGCGCTTCGACTACCGGGGCCAACAAGGCCTGCAACTGTTCTAGCTTGCTCGACACCTGATCGCCTCTCGCATGCTGTGCAAATAAAAAATGGGCGAAACGCCCATCCCTTCAAACCACCTGATCATTGATCGGAGGCCAACTGTCCAGCTAGCAAAAAGCCCCTAAAAAGGGGCTTCGCGACTACTGGTTGCGGGGGCTGGATTTGAACCAACGACCTTCGGGTTATGAGCCCGACGAGCTACCAGACTGCTCCACCCCGCGTCAAAGCTGGTGCGAGATTATACGGCCAGCACCTTGCATGGTCAACCGAACATCCCGCGAAGAAGAAAGCCCGCATCTCTGCGGGCCTCTCTTTATATGGTACCGAGGAGGGGACTCGAACCCCTACAGCCTATGGCCACTACCACCTCAAGGTAGCGTGTCTACCAATTCCACCACCTCGGCAAAACTTGCCTTACTTCTGCTCCGGAGCCTGAGGCACATCACCCGACTGGGTAGCTGGCTTCTGCTCCTCAAGCACCGGCACATCGTCAGCTGCCGGCTTGGCGGGTTGAACTTCGAGAGCTGCCGGATCCGGCAGACCTACGTTGCTCAGCGCCTCAGCCTTTTCCTTAGCGAAGAACGCTAAGCCCAGGCTGGTAATGAAAAAAACCGCGGCGAGTATAGCAGTAAAGCGACTCAAAAAGGTAGCAGAACCTTGGCTTCCGAAAACGGTTGCCGAAGCACCAGCACCAAACGAGGCACCAGCATCTGCACCCTTGCCCTGCTGAACCAGCACCAGACCTACAACGCCCAGAGCGACCAGCAAGTGCACCACAATAACGACAGTTTCCAGCATCTCGTCAGCTTCCTGCGGCGCGACAGATCGCACCGAACTCATCCGCATTCAGGGAGGCACCACCAACAAGCCCCCCATCGATATCCGGCATACCGAACAGATCGGCCGCACTGGCCGCCTTCACACTGCCGCCATACAGAATCCGTACACCGCGAGCAACTTCGGCGTTCTCCGCCGACAGCTGCGAGCGAATCGCTGCATGGACCTCTTGCGCCTGCTGCGGCGAGGCCGTAAGCCCCGTACCTATCGCCCAAACCGGCTCATAGGCGATTACCGCTCGCGCAAACGCGCCCACACCAAGCTCTTCGATCACGCTACCCAGCTGACGCCCAACAACCTCAAGCGTCTTGCCGGCTTCGCGCTGCTCCCGGGTCTCTCCGACACAAAGCACCGGAACCAGACCACAGGATTGAGCAGCAGCGAACTTGCGACTCACGACTTCGTCGCTTTCGCCTAGAATCAGGCGACGCTCCGAATGACCAACCAGAACCAGGTTGCAACCTGCGTCTGCCAACTGGCTTGCCGCGATCTCTCCGGTGAGGGCTCCCTGCACCGGCTCCACCGCACAATTCTGCGCACCTACGACAATCGACTTGCCGTCCAGACCTTGAATGACCTGATTGATGTACAGACAGGACGGCATCACCGCAACCTCGACGCCAGCAGGCAACGCCAATTGGCGCAAGCCTTTGATCAGCTCTGCAACGCTGGCGCGGGTACCGTGCATTTTCCAGTTACCGGCTACCAGAGGTCGGCGCATGCTTTATCTCGTCGATCAAAGTGGGCGCAGATATTACCCAAGAGATTTCCAACTAGCAAGAGAAATCAAGCACATACCTCAGTCACGACATTCGCCAGCTCTTCGGCATAACCGCGCACCAGCTTCTCATCGTCGCCTTCGACCATCACTCGCACAAGCGGCTCGGTGCCGGACTTGCGCAGCAGGACGCGACCGCGGCCGGCCATCTGGTCAGTGACACGAGCGCATGCATCCTGAACCGCCGGATGCTTGACCGGGTCTACACCGTTGCCGGCAAAGCGCACGTTGATCAGGACCTGCGGGCATTTGCGCATGCCCTGACGTGCTTCTGCCAGCGACTGACCACTGCGTTGCAGTGAGAGCAATACCTGCAGGGCGGAGATGATGGCATCGCCGGTGGTAGTGAAGTGACTGCAAACGATATGGCCGGAATTTTCGCCACCCAGGATCCAACCGTTGGACTGAAGCTCGCTCATCACATAGCGGTCACCGACCTTTGCACGAATGAACGGAATGCCGAGGTCCTTCAGCGCCAGCTCCATGCCGAGATTGCTCATCAGGGTACCGACTACCCCACCCTGCAGCTTGCCGCGGCCATGCAGATCACGAGCAATCAGATAGATCAGCTCGTCGCCATCGACCACGGTGCCGGTGTGATCGACCATCAGCACACGGTCACCGTCGCCGTCGAATGCGATACCGATGTCGGCATGCTGTTCGACCACTGCAGCCTGCAGCATGGCCATATGTGTCGAACCGCAATCATCGTTGATGTTGAGACCATTGGGCTGGCTCGCCAGCACATGCACCTGGGCGCCCAGCTCACGAAACACACTGGGAGCGACCTTGTAGGTGGCGCCATGGGCGCAGTCGATTACCAGCTTGAGACCGGCAAAGTCGGTACTGATGGGAGTGGTGCTCTTGCAGAACTCGATGTAACGGCCCGCAGCATCGTTGATGCGGGTTACCTTGCCCAGCTGCTCCGACTCCACCACGGTCATCGGCTGGTCAAGCAGCTCTTCGATCATCAGCTCCACTTCATCCGAGAGCTTGGTGCCCTTGCCGGAGAAGAACTTGATGCCGTTGTCATGGTGCGGGTTGTGCGAAGCGCTGATGACAATGCCGGCATCGGCAAGGAATGTACGGGTGAGGTAGGCGATGGCCGGGGTCGGCATGGGGCCGAGCAGCATCACGTCGGCACCGGCAGCCAGAAGGCCGGCTTCGAGGGCGGACTCGAACATGTATCCGGAGATACGGGTGTCCTTGCCGATCAGGATGCGGCTCTTGCCCTGCTTGCGGAACGCCATGCCGGCGGCCCAGCCGAGCTTGAGCATGAAATCCGGAGTAATCGGGAACTGCCCGACCCGCCCGCGAATACCGTCGGTGCCAAAATACTTTCTGCTCATGGGGTGCTCCGTGTTCTTTATTCCGCTGCTTGCACCGCAGCGATCATGCGTACCGCGTCCACGGTTTCCGCGACATCGTGTACGCGCAGGATGCAGGCCCCCTTGGCCACCGCGAGGGCTGCCAGGGCGAGACTGCCGGACAGGCGTTGATGGACTTCCCGTCCCAACGCCTGGCCAATCATGCTTTTTCGTGAAACGCCGACCAACAGGGGGCGCCCCAACTGGTGCAGCGCTTCCATATGCTTGAACAGGCTGAGGTTGTGCGCCAGGGTCTTGGCAAAGCCGAAGCCCGGATCGAGCACGACACGATCTTCCGCAATCCCGGCCGCCAGACAGGCCTGCGTGCGTTCGGAGAGAAACTCCCCGACTTCACGCACGACGTCCTGGTAGCGCGGGTCCTGCTGCATATTGCCCGGCTCACCGAGCATGTGCATCAGGCACACTGCCAGGCCGGTATCGGCCGCGGCATCCAGGGCCCCATCACGACGCAGCGCGCGCACATCGTTGATCATCCCGGCGCCCAGGCGCGCACCTTCGCGCATCACGGCAGGCGTGGATGTATCCAGGGAAATCACCACATCCAGCTCACGGGCGATGGCCTCGACCACCGGAGCGACGCGTTCGAGCTCTTCGGTCGGAGATACCGGACGGGCGCCCGGCCGGGTCGATTCGCCACCGACGTCGATCAGGGTCGCGCCAGCGGCCACCATCTCGGCGGCATGGCGCAATGCCGCGTCGCGTGCATTGAAGCAGCCGCCATCGGAGAAGGAATCAGGGGTGACGTTGAGGATGCCCATGACATGAGGCTGGGCCAAATCAAGAACCCGGTTGCCGCAAGGCAACCGGGTCGGGTACTGCACTGACTTCATCTACGGCCCTTAGTGTTCACCAGCGGGTCCGCCGATGGGGGTTTCGGGTCGTTTGGCTTCTTCACGCGGTGCCGGAGTACCGGAGGTGCCGGAACCGCCCTGCCAGTCCTTGGGCTCACGCGCCGCACGGCCAGACATGATGTCATCGATCTGCTCGGAGTCGATGGTTTCATACTTCATCAGGGCCTCGGCCATCATGTCGAGCTTGTCGCGATTCTCCGTCAGCAGTCTTTTCGCGGTGGCATAGCACTCGTCGATGATACGGCGGACTTCCTGGTCGATCAGCTTGGCGGTTTCGCCGGACACGTTGGCATGCTGGGCGCCCGCGCTGCGACCGAGGAACACTTCGCCCTCCTCTTCCGCATACATCAGCGGGCCAAGTTTCTCGGACAGGCCCCACTTGGTCACCATGTTCCGGGCGATCTGGGTGGCGCGCATGATGTCATTGGAGGCGCCGGTGGTGACACCGTCGAAGCCCAGGGTCATCTCTTCAGCGATACGGCCGCCGAACAGCGAGCAGATCTGGCTCACCAGCGCGCGCTTGGACAGGCTGTAGCGGTCTTCCTCGGGAAGGAACATGGTCACACCCAAGGCACGGCCGCGCGGAATGATCGACACCTTGTAGACCGGGTCATGCTCGGGCACCAGACGACCTACGATGGCGTGCCCCGCCTCGTGGTAAGCGGTGTTGAGCTTCTCCTTCTCGGACATGACCATGGATTTGCGCTCGGCGCCCATCATGATCTTGTCCTTGGCCAGTTCGAACTCCTTCATTTCCACCAGGCGCTTGTTGACGCGCGCGGCGAACAGGGAGGCCTCGTTGACCAGGTTGGCCAGGTCGGCGCCGGAGAAACCCGGGGTACCACGAGCGATCACGGCTGGATCGACATCATCGCCCATCGGCACCTTGCGCATGTGCACCTTGAGAATCTGCTCGCGGCCACGAATATCCGGCAGACCGACCACCACCTGGCGGTCGAATCGGCCCGGACGCAGCAGGGCCGGGTCCAGTACGTCAGGACGGTTGGTAGCGGCAATCACGATGATGCCGTCGTTCATTTCGAAGCCGTCCATCTCCACCAGCAACTGGTTGAGGGTCTGCTCGCGCTCGTCGTGACCACCACCCAGGCCCGCACCACGATGGCGACCAACGGCATCGATCTCGTCGATGAAGATGATGCAGGGAGCGTGCTTCTTGGCCTGATCGAACATGTCGCGGACGCGGGACGCACCCACACCAACGAACATTTCGACGAAGTCGGAACCGGAGATGGTGAAGAACGGCACCTTGGCTTCACCGGCAATGGCCTTGGCCAGGAGGGTCTTGCCGGTACCGGGCGGGCCGACCATCAGCACGCCGCGCGGAATACGGCCACCCAGGCGCTGGAACTTGCCCGGATCGCGGAGGAATTCCACCAGCTCGCTGACCTCTTCCTTGGCCTCGTCGCAGCCGGCGACGTCGGCGAAAGTGGTCTTGACCTGGTCTTCCGACAACAGGCGCGCCTTGCTCTTGCCGAAGCTCATCGGGCCGCCGCGGCCACCGCCGCCGCCCTGCATCTGACGCATGAAGAACATGAAGACAGCGATGATCACCAGGATCGGGAAGCTCGCTACCAGCAACTGGGTCCAGATACTCTGCTGCTCCGGCTGCTTGCCTTCGATGATCACGTTGTTGTCGATCAGGTCGCCGATCAGGCCGCCGTCCTGAATCGCCGGACGAATGGTCTTGAAGGACTCGCCATCATTACGCTTGCCGGTGATGACGAAGCCATCAACGGTCACGCGCTCGACCTTGCCTTCTTTAACCTGCTCGATGAATTCCGAGTAGTTAAGGGTCTGCGGTTCGCTCGGGCTGGAGAAATTGTTCATCACCGTGACAAGCACAGCGGCGATGATCAGCCACAGGATCAGATTTTTTGCCATGTCGTTCAATTAGCTACCCTCTGGAACGGGCCCCTTCCTGGAGCGCACCCCGCATGACGGCTGGTGGTTAACCGGCCTAACTTACTACACAACCCCTGCCCCTGGCAGGCGCCGTCTGTAACCCTTTATGAGACCTGGCGGCCTCGCTGCAGCATCCAGCCCTGCAGAAGGGGACCGGTGAGTCAGGTCCCCGTAGCAGTCTATTCCCCACGGAAGCCGCGCGCGAGCAGGTATTGCTCCCGGGAGCTGTCACGCGACGAAAGCGGTTTGCGCATCTGCACCTTGTCGAACATCCCGCGCACTTGCTTGTGGTAGACGTCGAAGCCTTCGCCCTGGAATATCTTGATCAGAAAATCGCCACCCGGGCGCAGAGTTCGACCCGCCAGGTCCAGCGCCAGTTCACAGAGATACATCGAGCGCGGCTGGTCGGCGGCTCTTACGCCACTCATATTGGGGGCCATATCGGAAATCACAAGGTCTACCGGGTTGTCACCGATCGCCTCGAGGATGCGCGCGAAGACCTCATCATCGGTGAAGTCACCCTGAATGAACGTCACATCAGGAATGCTATCCATTTCCAGAATGTCGGACGCGATCAGACGGCCGCGATCACCGATCACCCGGCTGGTCACTTGGGACCAGCCGCCTGGCGCCGCGCCGAGGTCGACGACGGTCATGCCGGGCCGCAGGATGCGGTCCTTTTCCTGGATTTCGAGCAACTTGTAGCTGGCGCGGGAACGATAACCGTCCTTCTGCGCCTGCTTGACGTACGGGTCGTCGATATGTCTTTGCAGCCAACGCTGGCTACTCTTGGAACGGGCCACGGGATACCTCGTGTTCGGCTGTGCGCCCCGGAATCACTCGGGTAAACTAGCAGCCTTTTTTCGCAGGGGTCTGATTATGGCGCTCTCACAGGAGCACAAGAAGCAATACAAATCTATCGGTCATCACCTGAAACCGGTATTGACGGTGGCCGAAAACGGCCTTACCGAAGGCGTTCTGGCCGAGCTTGATCGCGCGCTGAACGATCACGAACTGATCAAGGTCCAGTTCCGCATCATCGAGCGTGATGATCGCCGCGCCCTGATCGACGAGCTCTGCGCTGCCGGTAACTGCGAGCTGGTCCAGGTCATCGGCAAGATGGCCCTGGTCTATCGCCGCAATCCGAAGCCGAACCGCAATCTCTCCAACATCAGCCGCTTCAGCGGTCTCTGAGCCTCCCGCCAAAGGCGCGCCCTCAGCGCGCCCGGCCCTCCGCCAGCTTCGCCGGCAAGGGCTGGACAACCAGCAGCAGGCCACAGAAGGCCAGTAACAGATAGCTGAAGTTCAGCCAGTACAACGCCTCCGGCATCCAGAAGCGAACCAGCAGGAACACCGCCACCAGGCCGATCGCAGCGACCAGCAGCTGTGCGCGCGCATCACGCCAGAGACGCACAAGCCCCGCATGCTGGATCAGCAGCAGGGCCTGGAGCAGCGCACAGAAACCGGCAAAGGCAACCATCAACGGCCGGAGGCTGGAAGCCACCTCTTCCACCAGCAGCGGCGCCAGACCTATGCGGTCCAGCGCCGGCAGCATGACGAAGTGCAGCAGCCAGAGGCCGCCAACCCAAAAGGTCTGGGCCAGCTGCCAGGCGATGGCGCCAGCCCGGAAGGGTGACCGCTTAGACGTGGCGGACTTCGACAATCTCGTACTCGACGATACCGCTCGGAGTCTTGACGGTCACCACGTCGCCTTCTTCCTTGCCCACCAGGGCACGGGCGATGGGAGAGCTGACCGACAGCTTGCCTCGCTTGATATCGGCCTCGTCGTCACCCACGATCTGGTAGGTCACGGACTCGTCGGTCTCGACGTTGGCGATATCCACGGTCACGCCGAAGATCACCTTGCCGCTGTGCGGGATGGAGGTGACATCGATGATGTGGGCATTGGACAGCTTGGCCTCGATATCGCGGATTCGCGCCTCGGCCAGCCCCTGCTGCTCACGGGCCGCATGGTATTCGGCGTTTTCCTTCAAATCTCCCAGCTCTCGCGCTTCAGCGATGGCCTGACTGATCTTCGGGCGCTCGGCCTTGAGGGCTTTCAGTTCGTCTTCCAGGGCGCGGGCGCCCTGGACGGTCATCGGAAATTTAGTCATGCCTTGATTCCTGCATGGAGATCCTGCAAGCGGCGCACGGTCTTCTCGGGACCGAACTTGAGCGCCTCACAGATCGCCTGACCAGCTGCGATAGTAGTGGTGCAGTAGATCTTGTGCTGCAGGGCGTTTCGACGGATCGAGTAGGAGTCAGCGATGGACTGACGCCCCTCAGTGGTGTTGATGATGAGGGTAACCTCATCGTTCTTGATCATGTCAACGACATGGGGACGGCCTTCCGTCACCTTGTTCACGCGACGCACCGGCAGGCCGGCCGCCTCGATCACCCGGGCGGTGCCGGAAGTGGCGACCACTTCGAAGCCCAGCTCGATCAGGTCGCGGGCAACCTGGGCGACCATCGGCTTGTCGTCTTCACGGACGCTGATGAACACGGTGCCGGAGTTCGGCAGGATCTCGCTGGCACCCATCTGGGCCTTGGAGAAGGCTTCACCGAAGGTGTCACCGACGCCCATCACTTCGCCGGTGGACTTCATTTCCGGGCCGAGGATCGGGTCGACGCCCGGGAACTTGGCGAACGGGAACACGGCTTCCTTGACGCTGAAGAACGGCGGGATGATTTCCTCGGTGAAGCCGATTTCCTTGAGGCTCTTGCCAGCCATCACTCGGGCTGCGACCTTGGCCAGCGACTCGCCGATGCACTTGGAGACGAACGGCACGGTACGGGACGCGCGCGGGTTCACCTCGATCACGTAGATGTCTTCGCCCTGCACGGCCATCTGGACGTTCATCAGGCCGACCACACCGAGCTCCAGGGCCATTTTCTTGACCTGGTCACGGATCTCGTCCTGGATGTGCTGCGGCAGCGAGTACGGCGGCAGCGAGCAGGCGGAGTCACCGGAGTGCACGCCAGCCTGTTCGATGTGCTGCATGATCGCGCCGATCACGACGATTTCGCCGTCGCACACCGCATCGATGTCCACTTCGATGGCGCAGTTCAGGAAGCGGTCCAGCAGCACCGGGCTGTCGTTGGACACCTTCACGGCCTCGCGCATGTAACGCTTGAGCTCTTCTTCCTGGTAGACGATTTCCATCGCGCGGCCGCCCAGTACGTAGGACGGGCGCACCACCATCGGGTAGCCGATGCTCTTCGACAAGGCCAGGGCTTCATCCTCGCTGCGCGCGGTGGCGTTGGCCGGCTGGCGCAGGTTCAGGCGCTGGACCATCTGCTGGAAGCGCTCGCGGTCTTCGGCGCGGTCGATGGCGTCCGGGCTGGTGCCGATGATCGGTACGCCGGCCTCTTCCAGGGCGCGGCAGAGTTTCAGCGGAGTCTGGCCGCCGTATTGCACGATGACGCCCTTGGGCTGCTCGACACGGACGATTTCCAGCACGTCCTCCAGGGTCACCGGTTCGAAGTACAGGCGGTCGGACGTGTCGTAGTCGGTGGAGACGGTTTCCGGGTTGCAGTTGACCATGATGGTCTCGTAGCCGTCTTCACGCATGGCCAGAGCGGCGTGTACGCAGCAGTAGTCGAACTCGATGCCCTGGCCGATACGGTTGGGGCCGCCGCCGAGGATCATGATCTTCTCGCGGGACGACGGGTTGGCCTCGCACTCCTGCTCGTAGGTCGAGTACATGTAGGCGGTGTCGGTGGCGAATTCGGCGGCGCAGGTGTCCACGCGCTTGAAGACCGGCAGGACCTTCAGCTTGTGGCGGTGGCTGCGCAGGTTCTTCTCGGTAACGCCGAGCAGCTTGGCCAGGCGGGCATCGGAGAAGCCCTTGCGCTTGAGCTTGCGCATCAGGTCGGCGTCGATGCCGGACAGGCCGAGGGTCTTGACCTTCTCCTCATCCTTGATGAGGTCCTCGATCTGTACCAGGAACCACTCGTCGATGCGGGTCAGCTCGAAGACTTCCTCGATGCTCTTGCCGGCACGGAAGGCATCCGCCACGTACCAGATACGCTCGGCGCCCGGAACGGTCAGTTCGCGCTTGAGGATGCCCTCGGCTTCCGGATCGTTCAGGTCCAGCTTGGGATCGAAGCCGGCAACGCCCACTTCCAGTCCGCGCAGGGCTTTCTGCACCGACTCCTGGAAGGTGCGGCCGATGGCCATCACTTCGCCCACGGATTTCATCTGGGTGGTCAGGCGGGCGTCGGCTTTCGGGAACTTCTCGAAGGCGAAGCGCGGAACCTTGGTCACCACGTAGTCGATGGCCGGTTCGAAGGAGGCCGGGGTGCGGCCGCCGGTGATGTCGTTCTGCAGCTCGTCGAGGGTGTAGCCGACGGCCAGCTTGGCGGCGATCTTGGCGATCGGGAAGCCGGTAGCCTTGGAAGCCAGGGCCGAGGAACGCGATACACGCGGATTCATCTCGATCACGACCATGCGGCCGGTGTTCGGGCAGATGCCGAACTGCACGTTGGAACCGCCGGTTTCCACGCCGATCTCACGCAGCACCGCCAGGGAGGCGTTGCGCATGATCTGGTATTCCTTGTCGGTCAGGGTCTGGGCCGGAGCGACGGTGATGGAGTCGCCGGTGTGCACGCCCATCGGGTCGAAGTTCTCGATGGAGCAGACGATGATGCAGTTGTCCTTCTTGTCGCGGACCACCTCCATCTCGTATTCCTTCCAGCCGATCAGGGATTCGTCGATCAGCAGCTCGTTGGTCGGCGACAGGTCCAGGCCGCGGGCGCAGATTTCTTCGAACTCTTCACGGTTGTAGGCGATGCCGCCACCGGTGCCGCCCATGGTGAAGGACGGACGGATGATGCAGGGGAAGCCGACCTTTTCCAGGACGCCGTAGGCCTCTTCCATGCTGTGGGCGATGCCGGAGCGCGGGCATTCCAGGCCGATGGCCTTCATGGCCTTGTCGAAGCGCGAGCGGTCTTCGGCCTTGTCGATGGTGTCGGCGTTGGCGCCGATCATTTCCACGCCGAACTTCTCCAGCACGCCGTGGCGCTCCAGGTCGAGGGCGCAGTTCAGCGCGGTCTGGCCGCCCATGGTGGGCAGCAGGGCGTCAGGGCGTTCCTTCTCGATGATCTTGGCGACGGTCGCCCACTTGATCGGCTCGATGTAGGTGGCGTCGGCCATGGCCGGGTCGGTCATGATGGTGGCCGGGTTGGAGTTCACCAGGATGACGCGGAAGCCTTCTTCCTTCAGGGCTTTGCAAGCCTGGGCGCCGGAGTAGTCGAACTCGCAGGCCTGGCCGATGACGATGGGGCCGGCACCGAGGATCAGGATGCTCTTGATGTCTGTACGCTTGGGCATGGGACTCTCGTTGCAATAATCAGGACAGGGTTGCGGTGGCCAGCTTCACGCCAAAGCCGACGAACAGGGCGCCGACGCCACTGGAAGCGCCGGCAGCCAGCCGTTGCCGCTGGCGGAACCAGGCCGCCAGGCGCACACCGGAAAAAATCAGGAAACTCAGGTAAAGGGCGCTGATGACTTCGAGGATCGTGCCCAGAACCAGGAACGACAGGCCGGGGTAGGCGTATCCCGGGTCGACGAACTGGATGAAGAAGGACACGAAGAAAAGGATCGCCTTGGGATTGGACAGGCTCAGCAGCAGCGCCTTGCGGAACGGCTGGTTGACGTCCAGGTCCCGTGCCGGGACAGCCTGCTCGACCGGTTGGCGCAACTTCTGCCAACCACCCCGGAGCATGCCGACACCCAGGTAAAACAGGTAGGCGGCGCCGACGTACTTCAGGCCGAGGAACAGCATGGGTTCGGCCTTGAGCAGCGAGGCGATGCCCAATGCCGACAGCAGCATCAGGATCGCATCGCCGAGGAACACCGCGCTGGCCGCCCGGTAGCCGGCGCCCACGCCGCGCTGGGCGGCGGTGGCGAGCACGAACAGCGAGTTCGGCCCCGGCAGCAGGACGATGAACAGCGTACCCAGGACGTAGGTCCAGAGGTCGGTGATCCCGAGGGTCGGCATCATCTTCGCAAGCCCTTCCCGTGGTCTCAGCGGCGTTCGGCCATCGCCGCGATGAAGCGGTCGAACAGCGGAGCCACGTCGTGCGGACCAGGGCTGGCTTCCGGGTGCCCCTGGAAGCTGAAGGCCACCTTGTCGGTCCGCTCGATGCCCTGCAGGGTGCCGTCGAACAGCGACTTGTGGGTCGCACGCAGGTTGGCCGGCAGGGTCGACTCGTCCACGGCGAAGCCATGGTTCTGGCTGGTGATCATCACCACGCCGGAATCCAGGTCCTGCACCGGGTGGTTGGCGCCGTGGTGGCCATGGCCCATCTTCACGGTCTTGGCACCGGAGGCCAGGGCCAGCAGCTGGTGACCGAGGCAGATGCCGAATACCGGAATCTCGGTGTCGAGGAACTCGCGAATCGCCTGGATGGCGTAGTCGCAAGGCTCGGGGTCGCCAGGGCCGTTGGAGAGGAAGATGCCGTCCGGATTCAGGGCGAGCACTTCGCTGGCCGGAGTCTGCGCCGGCACCACGGTCAGGCGGCAGCCGCGCGCGACCAGCATGCGCAGGATGTTCAGCTTGACGCCGAAGTCATAAGCGACCACGTGGTAGGGCAGAGCGGCGGCAGCGACTTCCGGATGACTGTCGGTTTCCAGGTTCCACACGCTGGAGCGCCACTCGTACTTCTCGGTGGCGGACACGACCTTGGCCAGGTCCATGCCCTTCAGGCCCGGGAAGCTGCGGGCCAGCTCGAGGGCTTTTTCCTCGGTGGCGTCGTCGCCGGCCAGGATGCAGCCGTTCTGGGACCCCTTTTCACGCAGGATGCGGGTCAGGCGGCGGGTGTCGATACCGGCGATAGCGACGGTGCCGTGCTCTTTCAGGTAATCCGGCAGCGACTGCTTGTTACGCCAGTTGCTGGCCAGCAGCGGCAGGTCGCGAATGATCAGGCCGGCGGCCCATACGCGGTTGGACTCGGCGTCTTCCGGCGTGGTGCCGGTGTTGCCGATGTGCGGATAGGTCAGGGTAACGATTTGTTGGGCATAGGAAGGATCGGTAAGGATTTCCTGATAGCCGGTCATGGCAGTGTTGAACACTACCTCGCCGATGGTATGGCCATCGGCCCCAATGGCTTCGCCGCGAAAAATGCTGCCGTCGGCAAGCGCGAGTATGGCTGGCTTAGTCAAGAAGACCTCCCGTAGATCTAAGGCTGAAGCAAACGCAGGTTGTAAAAAAGCGGGATGACGTCATTACCGTCACCCCGCTTTCTTATCTGAGCCATTTCTGCGTAACTTTTAGTGGACACACTAAAGCTGCAGTTTACAGGAATGCGTCATTTCGGTCCACCGGAAAGACATTCCATTTGGCAGTCCGGCGATCAGGTGAACTTGGGAGCAGCGACACCGTTTCCAACGCCGCCGCTCCGATGCGCACCAGATCACGCATCAGCGCAGACCCAGCACATCCTGCATGTCGTACAGACCCGCTTCCTGGCCATCCAGCCAGAGCGCGGCACGCACGGCGCCACGGGCGAAGGTCATGCGGCTGGACGCCTTGTGAGTGATTTCCACGCGCTCGCCTTCGGCGGCGAACAGCACGGTGTGATCACCCACCACGTCGCCGGCACGCACAGTGGCGAAGCCGATGGTTTCGCGGGCGCGGGCGCCGGTCTGACCTTCGCGGCCGTAGACAGCAACCTTGGACAGATCACGACCCAACGCGTCAGCCACCACCTCTCCCATGCGCAGCGCGGTACCGGACGGCGCGTCCACCTTGTGACGGTGGTGGGCTTCGATGATCTCGATGTCCACCTCGTCGCCCAGCACGCGGGCGGCGGTATCCAGCAGCTTGAGGCAGAGGTTCACGCCGACGCTGAAGTTGGCCGCGAAAACGATCGGGATCTCCTTGGCGGCAGCCGCCAGCAAAGCCTTCTCCTCGGCAGAGAACCCGGTGGTGCCGATCACCATGGCCTTGCCGGCCTGGCGACAGACCTCCAGATTCTTCAGGGTCACCGAGGGATGGGTGAAGTCGATCAGCACGTCGAATTCGTCCACCACCTTCGCCAGATCACCCGACAGCGGCACACCAATACGGCCCAGCGCCGCCAGCTCGCCGGCATCAGCGCCAACCAGGGTACTGTCCGGACGATCGATGGCAGCGGTCAGGCCGGCACCCTGCGCCTGCTGCACCGCCTCGATCAGGTTCTTGCCCATGCGCCCGGCGGCGCCCATCACAGCAATACGTCGCATAAAAAAGCTCCAAGCTGGAAGCCTGGAGCTGGATACCGGCCGCGGAACGCACAGAGTTCCAGCAGCAGCATCCAGCTCGTCGTTAGAGATCGCCGAAGAAGCGCTTCATGCCCTCGAACCAGCTGCTGGCTTTGGGCGAATGGGAGCCATCGTCCAGCAGCGTCTTGCGGAACTCGTCGAGCAGCTCGCGCTGGCGCTTGTCCAGGTTGACCGGGGTCTCCACCACCACGCGGCACATCAGGTCACCCGCACCACCGCCACGTACCGGAGCCACGCCCTTGCCGCGCAGGCGGAAGAGCTTACCGGTCTGGGTCGCTTCCGGAATCTTCAGCTTGACCCGACCGTCCAGGGTCGGCACTTCCAGCTCACCACCCAGGGCGGCGTCCGCAAAGCTGATCGGCACCTCGCAATAGAGATGCTTGCCATCGCGCTGGAAGATCGGGTGCTCGCGCACATTGACCACAACGTAGAGGTCGCCGGAAGGACCGCCCAGGGCCCCGGCCTCGCCTTCGCCGGACAGGCGGATGCGATCGCCGGTATCGACGCCAGCCGGCACCTTCACCGACAGGGTCTTGTGCTCTTCCACACGACCCTGGCCATGGCAGCTGCCGCACGGGTCGTTGATCATCTTGCCGCTGCCGTGGCAGCGTGGGCAGGTCTGCTGCACCGAGAAGAACCCCTGCTGCATGCGCACCTGGCCGATACCGCCACAGGTGGTACAGGTGACCGGGCTGGTGCCCTTCTTGGCGCCCGAGCCATCGCAGCTCTTGCAGTTGACCAGGGTCGGCACGCGGATGGTCACGGTCGTGCCGCGCACGGCCTCTTCGAGGTCCAACTCAAGGGTGTAGCGCAGGTCACTGCCGCGCTGCGGACCGCCGCGCTGGCCGCCACGCTGACCACCGAAGAAATCGCTGAACACGTCGCCGAAGATGTCGGAGAAGCTGGCGCCACCGAAGCCGGCGCCAGCCCCCGCGCCCATCTGCGGATCGACGCCGACATGGCCGTACTGGTCGTACGCCGCGCGCTTGCTGGCGTCGGACAGGATCTCGTAGGCCTCGTTGGCCTCCTTGAATTTCTCTTCGGCCTCCTTGTCCCCCGGATTGCGGTCCGGGTGGTGCTTCATCGCCAGCCGGCGATAAGCCTTTTTCAGCTCTGCCTCGCTGGCGCCGCGCTCGACACCGAGGACTTCGTAAAAGTCACGTTTAGCCATAGTTTCCTGCACTCTCGAATTCACCAGCCCCAGACACGCCAACGCGGGAGCAAGCTCCCGCGTGGCGAATCAGGCGTACCGGGTCTTTAGCCCCGCACGCCGGGACGGAAGCAAGCGTGACACTTACTTGTTTTCCTTGACCTCTTCGAACTCGGCGTCGACCGCATCGTCGCTCGCCTTGTCCGCATTGGAGGCCTGCGGCTGTTCGCCAGCCTGAGCCTGCTCGGCGTACATCTTCTGCGCCAGAGGAGCGGAAGCCTGGGACAGGGCATTCATCTTGACCTCGATCTCGGCCTTGTCGTCGCCCTTCACAGCCACTTCCAGCTCGCCCAGCACTTTCTCGATGGCAGCCTTTTCCTCGGCAGTGGCCTTGTCGCCAGCCTCGCTAATCATCTTGCGAGTAGCGTGGACCAGCGCGTCCCCCTGGTTACGGGCAGCCGCCAGCTCTTCGAACTTGCGGTCTTCCTCGGCGTTGGCCTCGGCGTCACGCACCATTTGCTGGATCTCTTCCTCGGACAGGCCGGAGTTGGCCTTGATCACGATGGACTGCTGCTTGCCGGTGGCCTTGTCCTTGGCGGACACGTGCAGGATACCGTTAGCATCGATGTCGAAGGTCACTTCGATCTGCGGTACGCCACGCGGCGCCGGCGGGATCTCGGCCAGGTCGAACTTGCCCAGGGACTTGTTCTGGCCAGCCTGCTTGCGCTCGCCCTGCAGCACGTGGATGGTCACGGCGGACTGGTTGTCGTCGGCGGTGGAGAACACCTGCGACTTCTTGGTCGGGATGGTAGTGTTCTTCTCAATCAGCGCGGTCATCACGCCACCCAGGGTCTCGATGCCCAGGGTCAGCGGGGTCACGTCGAGCAGCAGTACGTCCTTCACGTCACCGGCCAGCACAGCGCCCTGGATGGCGGCACCGATGGCGACGGCTTCGTCCGGGTTGACGTCCTTGCGCGGCTCCTTGCCGAAGAAGTCGGCAACCTGCTTCTGCACCAGCGGCATACGGGTCTGACCACCAACCAGGATCACTTCCTGGATGTCAGATACGTCGAGGCCGGCATCTTTCAGGGCGATGCGGCATGGCTCGATGGTACGCGCCACCAGATCCTCGACCAGCGCTTCCAGCTTGGCACGGGAAATCTTCACGTTCAGGTGCTTCGGACCGGTCTGGTCTGCGGTGATGTACGGCAGGTTGACGTCGGTCTGCTGGCTGGAGGACAGCTCGATCTTGGCCTTCTCGGCGGCTTCCTTCAGGCGCTGCATGGCCAGCGGGTCGCCCTTGAGGTCCATGCCGGATTCTTTCTTGAACTCGTCGACGAGGTAGTCGATCAGGCGCAGGTCGAAGTCTTCACCACCCAGGAAGGTGTCACCGTTGGTGGCCAGTACTTCGAACTGGTGCTCGCCGTCGACTTCGGCGATCTCGATCACCGACACGTCGAAGGTACCGCCGCCCAGGTCATAGACGATGACGGTGTGGTCGCCCTTGGCTTTGTCCATGCCATAGGCCAGCGCAGCCGCAGTCGGCTCGTTGATGATGCGCTTGACGTCCAGACCGGCAATACGGCCGGCATCCTTGGTGGCCTGGCGCTGACTGTCGTTGAAGTAGGCCGGAACGGTGATCACCGCTTCGGTCACAGGCTCGCCGAGATAATCTTCGGCGGTCTTCTTCATCTTCTTCAGCACTTCCGCGGAAATCTGCGGCGGTGCCATCTTCTGGCCCTTCACTTCCACCCAGGCGTCACCGTTGTCGGCCTTGGCGATCTTGTAGGGAACCATCTTGATGTCTTTCTGCACGACGTCTTCTTCAAAGCGGCGACCGATCAGGCGCTTCACGGCGTACAGGGTGTTCTGAGGGTTGGTGACCGCCTGACGCTTGGCGGACTGGCCGACCAGGGTCTCACCGTCGTTGGTGTAGGCGATGATGGACGGCGTGGTGCGAGCGCCTTCGGCGTTCTCGATCACCTTGACGTTGCCGTTCTCCAGGATGGCCACGCAGGAGTTGGTGGTCCCCAGGTCGATACCGATGATTTTGCCCATATTTTCTCTCCCGAAACTTTGGATTCTCCGCGACCTCGCTTCACGGGCCACGGCAGCACATAAACGCTTGAACTATCAGATGGGGGCCCGAGGCCGAATTTCAAGCCTGCTCGTCAATCGACGGCGCAGTGGCGCTCGGCGCCTTGCTGACCACCACCATGGCCGGGCGCAGCAGACGGCCGTTGAGCAGGTAGCCCTTCTGGAACACCTTCAGCACGCTGCCCGGCTCGACACTGGAGCTTTCTTCCATGGCCATGGCCTGATGGTGCTCGGGATTGAAGGGTGCGCCGTGCGGATCGACAGCTTCCAGCTGGTAACGCTTGAGGGTGTCGTGGAACAGCTTGAGGGTCAGCTCCATGCCCTCGCGCACCGGTTTGATCGCCTCGTCGGTGGCGCTGGACATCTCCAGGCCGCGCTCCAGGCTGTCGACCACCGGCAGCAGGTCGCTGGCGAACTTCTCGAGGGCGAACTTGTGCGCCTTCTCCACGTCCTGCTCGGCCCGACGGCGGATGTTCTGCAGCTCGGCGGCAACGCGCAGCGACTGATCCTGGGCCGCAGCCAGTTGCTCCTCCAGTACCTGTACGCGAGCGGCGAGATCTTCACCGGATGCGATTTCGGCAGCGGAATTCGCTTCGGGGGTCTGGGTGTCCAGAGTCTGTTCGTCGGCCATGCCTTCCTCCTCATAAAGACAGCTGCGGGCAAAGACCCGCGGATATGTCCGCCTATATGGGGTCGCAATTTGTCGCTTCAAGGGGGAGGGGCGATTGTCAGCCAGAAAACAAACACTGTATAAATACCCAGCCATCTCAGCGCGGGAGTCGCACCATGCTGGTACACCTTTCGATCCATAACTACGCCATCGTCGAGCACCTGGACCTGGAGCTCGAGGGTGGAATGTCCGTGATCACCGGCGAAACCGGAGCCGGCAAGTCGATCATGCTCGACGCCCTCGGCCTCACCCTGGGCGATCGCGCCGACAGCGGCGTGGTGCGCCCCGGCGCCGACAAGGCCGACATTCTCGCCAGCTTCGACATCAGCGACATCCCCGAAGCTCGCGCCTGGCTGGCCGAGCGCGACCTGGACAACGACGGGCCCTGCATCCTGCGCCGCGTCATCACCGCCGAAGGCCGGTCGCGCGCCTATATAAATGGCAGCCCCTGCCCCCAGGGCGACCTCAAGACCCTGGGCGAGCTGCTGATCGATATCCACAGCCAGCACGAGCACCAATCCCTGCTCAAGGCAGACACCCATCGTCGCCTGCTGGACGAATTCGCCGGTGCCAGCGAACTCGCCCGCCAAGTCCAGCTCGCGGCACAGCGCTGGCGGCAAACCCGCCAGGAGCTGGAACGCCTCTCCCGCACCGGCGACGAGCAGCGCGCCCGCCACCAGTTGCTCAGCTACCAGCTGGACGAACTGGAGAACCTGGCCCTCGGCGAGAACGAGCTGGAGCAGCTCGAACAGGAACACAAGAACCTGGCCAACGCCGAAAGCCTGCTGGCCGCCTGCCGCCAGGTGATCGACTTCTGCAGCGAGAGCGATGCTGGCAACGTGCTCAGCGCCCTCACCTCCAGCCTCAACCGTCTGACCGCCTTCCATACCCAGCCCGCCGCCCTGGCCGAAGCGGTCAACCTGCTCTCCAGCGCGCAGATCCAGGTCGAAGAAGCCATGGGCGAGCTGAACCGCTTCCTCGACCACTTCGACGCCGACCCCGAACGCCAGCAGGCACTCGAGGAGCGCCTCGATACCATCTACACCCTCGCGCGCAAACACCGGGTGCAACCTAACGAGCTGGCGGAACTGCAGCAGCGCCTGCTGGATGAACTGGAAGCCCTCAACGCCGATGACGAAGCCGTCGAACACCTGACCGAGGAACTGGCCGCCTACGAGCGCCACTACCGGGAGAAAGCCGCCGAACTGAGCAGGCTGCGCGGCGAAGCCTCCGACCGCCTGGCCAGCTCGGTGGAAACCGAAATGCAGCGACTGGGCATGCCTGGCGGGCGATTCAGCATCCAGTTGCACACCAGCCAGGCGGACGAACCGCAGCAGCATGGCCTGGAACAGGTCGAATTCCTGGTCAGCGCCAACCCGGGTCAGCCACTCAAGGCACTGGCCAAGGTCGCTTCGGGCGGTGAATTGTCCCGCATCAGCCTCGCCATCCAGGTCATCACCGCGCAGACCTCACGGGTACCCACGCTGGTATTCGACGAAGTGGACGTGGGTATCGGCGGCCCCACCGCCGAAGTGGTCGGCCAGTTGCTGCGCCGCCTCGGCCAGCGCGGCCAGGTACTCACCGTCACCCACCTGCCGCAGGTGGCCGCGCAGGGTCATCACCATCTCTTCGTACACAAGGAGCGCGGCACGCAGGAAACCCGCACCGCCGTGGCCAAGCTGCAGGAAGCACCGCGAATCGAGGAAATCGCGCGCATGCTGGGCGGCGTCGACCTCACCGAGGAATCCCTGGCCCACGCCAGGAAGATGGTGACCAGCGCCCAGGGCTGATCCGGCTGCAAACGAAAAAGGCGACCCTCAGGTCGCCTTTTCTTGTGCGCGATGCGCTTACTTCCTCTTGCGGATATAGAGCACCAGGTTGTGGTCAACCAGCTCGTAGCCGCGCTCCTTGACGATTTCCTTCTGGCGCTTCTCGATCTCCGGATCGAAGAACTCGATCACTTCGCCGGAATCGACACACACCATGTGATCGTGGTGGCCACTGTCAGCCAGCTCGAACACGGCGTGGCCGCCATCGAAGTTGTGGCGCACCACCAGGCCCGCCGCCTCGAACTGGGTCAGGACCCGATAGACAGTGGCCAGACCGACATCTTCGCCGGCTTCCATCAGGGCCTTGTAAACATCCTCCGCGCTCATGTGGCGTTGCTCGGTGGAGTCGAGCATCTGGAGGATCTTGACCCGAGGCAAGGTGACCTTCAGGCCGGCTTTACGCAGTTCGTTGTTTTCAACCATGGTCGGTTTTCTCGGGGAATGCGGCTTTCGCAGCTTCCCTTAATGCAGGTATGATCGGGACTTTTGATGCCCAGCCAAGATAGTGGAAGTCTCCCACCGATGCAAAACACCAAGCTCCTGCTGACCAGCCTCTCCTTCGCAGGCTTGCTCGCACTCGCCGGTTGTTCGTTTCCCGGTGTCTACAAGATCGACATCCAGCAGGGCAACGTTGTAACGCAGGACATGATAGACCAGTTGAAGCCTGGAATGACCCGACGTCAAGTGCGGTTTATCATGGGCAACCCGCTGATCACTGACACCTTCCACGCCAATCGCTGGGACTACCTCTACAGCATCCAGCCCGGTGGCGGCCAACGCCTCCAGGAGCGTGTCAGCCTGATGTTCGACAACAACGACCAACTGATCGGCCTGGCCGGTGACTTCATGCCCGGCGTGAGCCGTGACGAAGCGATCCTCGGCGGCGAAAGCACCACCACGACCACCGAAGTCAAACCGGAACAGCCGAAAGAGCAACCCACGACCGAGGAACCGGCAGCGCCGGGCTCCCTGCTGGAGAAGATCCAGAAGGAAGTGGACAGCGCAGAACCCGTACCGGTACCGGTCCCGGAACCGCTGGACATCTCGCCGCAATAATATGTGGCAACAAAAAGCCCGGGCTGGTCCCGTAATGCTGTTCACATAAGCATTTGAGCTGTTGCCGTGGCTCCCCGAGAATCCGATGCCAGACCTCTGGCATCGGATTTTTTATGTCCTTTCAACAGCAGTTGCTCGACCTGGGCGAGTTGTTCAAT
>NZ_JBHZGM010000027.1:0-77234 GCF_043392685.1 Metapseudomonas phytobenefica
AAAGCGTGCTGGACAAGCCGGCGGCGCCCAGCACCTGGGAAGCCATCCAGCGGGTGGCCCAGGCCAACGCCGACGCCTACGAGCGGGTTTTTGACTTCATTCCCCAGAGCATCAGCCCGGTGCAGACGCAACTAACCCCGGCGTTGCCGCCGGAATACAAGGACGGCTTTCCCGCCTCGGTCTGGCCGACCTGGGCCTATCGGAAGGCAGGGGACCGGAGCTTGGGCGGCCAGCAGTTACGGCCATTGCCCCATGAATATGCCTTCTGGCGCTCGGACACCCTGCAAAAGGTGCGCACTTTCGATCCCCCAAAAGGTATCGAGGGCTTTATCACCGCACTGCCTACTCGCTGGACCCTGGGCGAGCGCAACCACTCCGGCATTCATCTCGGCATCCTGGCCAACCGGCTCGACGCTTCCCCACAGCGGCGCGTGGCTCAGGCAAGCACTCCAGAGGACACCACCACATGATCCGGCTGATCCTGCTGCTACCCCTCTTGTTCGCCCCGCTGGTCGAAGCCGGCTCATCTCGCCAGGAATGCCTGGGCCGGGTGGCCTTTGACGTGCAGGAAGAGATCGAGTGGGCGGTGTTTAGTAACAAGCGTGTTACGCGCATTGCTGATGCGAGAGGCGGGGGGCACCGCTTTACCGACAAAGTCGCGGGCCGTTGGGAGCGGTTGAGTTACGGCACTGATCACAACGCCATTGTCTACGTCACGGCTCCAACCACCCGTGAAAAATTTGACGGCGCTGCGAACTATATCCGGGGGCGAGGAACGCTTTATCAGGAGGAGTTGAGGAAAAAGATCGAGATTAAGAAATACCGCATCCAACGCATGCAGGCCGGCAATTACAGCACGCCAGAAGATATCAAAAGCGTTGAGGAAGAGATTCGCGAAGTCGAAGCCGATATTCCCCTGGCCCAGATCTACGACCACGACCTGGGCATTCCGGACTCTCATGCTTTGGGTAGTAAGGAGATTCCATTTCGACTGCTGCTGTGGCGGGACTCGCGGGTCTACTACTTCGTGTTCAGCCGCCCCGATGCCGGGACTGCCGTCTATATGCAGGACCTGGCCCGACGCTTCCGCACCCGGGCGCTGTATGAGGTGCCGCAGGAGCCGGGCATCTGCTTCCCCTATGGCTTTATCGCCGACGACGGCAAGGTCCCCTTCGACCTGCGGTTCAGTCTGCGTTTCACCCGCACGCCCAACGTGATCGTCAGCCTGCTCACCGCCTCCACTGGCAATCCCACCGAGCCGACCAAGGGGCTGTACGACACCGACTTCTACCCCGGTTTCGACCGGCGCAAATGGCGGCGGGTCAACCTGATCGAGCAGGTCTATTTCGGCAAGTGGCTGTCCACCTTCACCGGCTGGCACCTCACGCCCACGCCGGAAGGCGGCGAGCAGGAACGGGCCTGGTTCGGCCATGCCCATATCGGCGGGCCGGGTAGCTCACTGCCGATGCTGGCCATCCAGGTGCAGACCTTCGAGAAGGGCATCGACGACCTAACCGAGCACACCCCGCCGCCGGAAACGGTGATGCCGCGCATCCAGGCCCTGACCCGTTCGTTGCACTACCGCGAGGGCGTGCCCCGATGAACCGGCTGATCCTGCTGCTGCCTCTGCTGTTTGTGCCCCTGACCGAGGCCAGCTCCGCCCGGCAAGAATGCCTGGGTCGAGTGGCCTTTGATGTGCAGGAAGAGATCGAGTGGGCGGTGTTTAGCAACCAGCGCGTTACGCGCCTTGCCGATGCGAGAGGCGGGGGGCACCGTTTCACCGACAAGGTCGCGGGCCGTTGGGAGCGGGGCACTCATGGCGTGGATGGGCAGCGTGCAATTTTCTACGTCACGGCTCCAACCACCCGTGAAAAATTTGACGGCGCTGCGAACTATATCCGGGGGCGAGGAACGCTTTATCAGGAGGAGTTGAGGAAAAAGATCGAGATTAAGAAATACCGCATCCAACGCATGCAGGCCGGCAATTACAGCACGCCAGAAGATATCAAAAGCGTTGAGGAAGAGATTCGCGAAGTCGAAGCCGATATTCCCCTGGCCCAGATCTACGACCACGACCTGGGCATTCCGGATTCTCATGCCTTGGGTAGTCAGGAGATTCCATTCCGGTTGCTGCTCTGGCGGGACTCGCGGGTCTACTACTTCGTGTTCAGCCGCCCCGATGCCGGGACTGCCGTCTATATGCAGGACCTGGCCCGACGCTTCCGCACCCGGGCGCTGTATGAGGTGCCGCAGGAGCCGGGCATCTGCTTCCCCTATGGCTTTATCGCCGACGACGGCAAGACTGCTTACGAACTGCGCAACAGCCTGCGCTTCACCCGCACGCCCAATGTGATCCTCAGCCTGCTCACCGCCTCCGCCGGCGACCCCACCGAACCGACCATGGGGCTGTACGACACCGACTTCTACCCCGGCTTCGACCGGCGCAAGTGGCGGCGGGTCAACCTGATCGAGCAGGTCTATTTCGGCAAGTGGCTGTCCACTTTCACCGGCTGGCACCTCACGCCCACCCCGGAAGGCGGCGAGCAGGAGCGGGCCTGGTTCGGCCATGCCCATATCGGCGGGCCGGGCACCTCCATGCCGATGCTGGCCATCCAGGTGCAGACCTTCGAGAAGGGCATCGACGACCTCACCGAGCACACCCCGCCGCCGGAAACGGTGATGCCGCGCATCCAGGCCCTGACCCGTTCGTTTCACTACCGCGAGGGCGTGCCCCGATGATCCGGCTGCTGGCGATGCCTGTGCTACCCCTGTCGATTGCTCCGCCCACGTTCCCGGCACGCCCGACGTTCAACATTCGCTTGCAGGACGTCCCGGGCGAGAAAGGGTTCGCGCTGGCTCATACGCCATGGGTGATCCATCGGGGCAATAGCCTGCTGGGCGAGCGCGACTCGGAGCTGGCCGTCATCGTCCGCGACAGCACCCCCAAGACGGTGGCGCTGGATTGCCAGCAGCCCCAGGCGGTGAGCGAGGCCATCCACCAGCTGCGGGTGGATCTGTGGAAGAAGCACTTCGGCCTGGCCCAAAGCCGCCGCGGCCCGGTGGAGCCGGCCAGAGCCCTGGAAAGCGTGCTGGACAAGCCGGCGGCGCCCAGTACCTGGGAGGCCATCCAGCGGGTGGCCCAGGCCAATAGCCGTGCTTACGAGCAGGCCTTTGACTTTATCCCCCAGAACATCAGTCCAGTGCAGGCTCAGCTGACCCCGGAGTTGCCGCCGCCCTACGAGAAAGGCTTTCCCACTTCGGTCTGGCCGACCTGGGCCTATCGGGATGCACTGAGGCGAAACCTGGGCGGCCAGCAGTTGCGGCCATTGCCCCATGAATATGCTTTCTGGCGCTCGGACACCCTGCAACAGGTGCGCACCTTCGCTCCCCCGAAAGGCATCGAAGGCTTTATCACCGCGTTGCCTACCCGCTGGACCCTGGGTGAGCGCAACCACTCCGGCATTCACCTCGGCATCCTGGCCAACAGGCTCGACGCTTCCCCGCAGCAGCGCGTGGCTCAGGCAAGCCCTCCAGAGGACACCACAACATGAACCGGCTGATCCTGCTGCTGCCCCTCCTGTTCGCCCCCCTGGCCCAAGCCACTGCCGTTCGCCAGGAATGTCTGGGTCGAGTGGCCTTTGATGTGCAGGAAGAGATCGAGTGGGCGGTGTTTAGCAACAAGCGCGTCACGCGCATTTCTGATGCCAAAGGAGGCGGACACCGGTTTACCGACAAGGTCGCGGGCCGTTGGGAGCGGGGCAGTTATGGCACCGAGCACGAGGCAGTCCTTTACGTTACCGCTCCTACCACGCGCGAGGAGTTCGACAGCGCGGCGAACTACATCCGGGGGCGTGGGAAGCGTTATCAAGAGGACTTGAGGAAGACCATCGAGATCGACAAGTACCGCATCGAGCGCATGCGGGCTGGCAACTACAGCACGCCAGAAGACATCAAAAGCGTTGAGGAAGACATCCGCAAAACCGAAGCCAAGATCCCCCTGGCCAAGATCTACGACCACGACCTGGGCATTCCGGACGCTTATGCCTTGGGTGGCAAAGACATTCCATTTCAACTGCTGCTCTGGCGGGACTCGCGGGTCTACTACTTCGCCTTCAAGCCCTATCCGGGCACGGCCGCCTATATGCAGGACCTGGCCCGGCGCTTTCGCACCCGGGCGCTGTACGAGGTGCCGCAGGAGCCGGGCATCTGCTTCCCCTACGGCTTTATCGCCGACGACGGCAAGACTGCCTACGAGCTGCGCAACAGCCTGCGCTTCACCCGCACGCCCAATGTGATCCTCAGCCTGCTTACCGCCTCCGCCGGCGACCCCACCGAGCCGACCATGGGGCTCTACGACACCGACTACTCCCCCGGCTTCGACCGGCGCAAGTGGCGGCGGGTCAACCTGATCGAGCAGGTCTATTTCGGCAAGTGGCTGTCCACTTTCACCGGCTGGCACCTCACGCCCACGCCGGAAGGCGGCGAGCAGGAGCGGGCCTGGTTCGGCCACGCCTATATCGGCGGGCCGGGCACCTCCATGCCGATGCTGGCCATCCAGGTGCAGACCTTCGAGAAGGGCATCGACGACCTTACCGAGCACACCCCGCCGCCGGAAACGGTGATGCCGCGCATCCAGGCCCTGACCCGTTCGTTTCACTACCGCGAGGGCGTGCCTCGATGATCCGGCTGATCCTGCTGCTACCTCTGCTGTTTGTGCCCCTGACCGAGGCCAGCTCCGCCCGGCAAGAATGCCTGGGTCGAGTGGCCTTTGATGTGCAGGAAGAGATCGAGTGGGCGGTGTTTAGCAACAAGCGCGTCACGCGCATTTCTGATGCCAAAGGAGGCGGACACCGGTTTACCGACAAGGTCGCGGGCCGTTGGGAGCGAGGCAGCCACGGCGTGGATGGGCAGCGTGCAATTTTTTACGTCACGGCTCCAACTACGCGTGAAAAATTCGACGGCGCTGCGAACTACATCCGGGGGCGTGGGAAGCGTTATCAAGAGGAGTTAAGGAAGACCATCGAAATCGACAAGTACCGCATCGAGCGCATGCGGGCTGGCAACTACAGCACGCCAGAAGACATCAAAAGCGTTGAGGATGACATCCGCAAAACCGAAGCCAAGATCCCCCTGGCCCAGATCTACGACCACGACCTGGGCATTCCGGATTCTCATGCCTTGGGTAGTCAGGAGATTCCATTCCGGTTGCTGCTCTGGCGGGACTCGCGGGTCTACTACTTCGTGTTCAGCCGTCCCGATGCCGGGACTGCCGCCTATATGCAGGACCTGGCCCGGCGCTTTCGCACCCGGGCGCTGTACGAAGTGCCGCAGGAACCGGGCGTCTGCTTCCCCTACGGCTTTATCGCCGACGACGGCAAGGTCCCCTACGAACTGCGCAACAGCCTGCGCTTCACCCGCACGCCCAACGTAATCGTCAGCCTGCTCACCGCCTCCGCCGGCGACCCCACCGAGCCGACCATGGGCCTCTACGACACCGACTTCTACCCCGGTTTCGACCGGCGCAAATGGCGGCGGGTCAACCTGATCGAGCAGGTCTATTTCGGCAAGCGCCTGTCCACCTTCACCGGCTGGCACCTCACGCCCACGCCGGAAGGCGGCGAGCAGGAGCGGGCCTGGTTCGGCCATGCCCATATCGGCGGGCCGGGTAGCTCACTGCCGATGCTGGCCATCCAGGTGCAGACCTTCGAGAAGGGCGTCGACGACCTTACCGAACACACCCCGCCGCCGGAAACGGTGATGCCGCGCATCCAGGCCCTGACCCGCTCGTTGCACGACCGCGAGGGCGTGCCCCGATGATCCGGCTGATTCTGCAACGCCAGGCCGCCCGCTGCGTCGCCCTGGGCTACAGCGCCGAAGAGGGCATCACCCTGCACTTCACCGAGCTGCGGGAACTGCCGCACTTGGCACCCGAGGAGCTCGCCGAACTCCGCCCCTTCTTGCCCGGCAAGGGCGGTCTTGCCGACCGGGCAGGACAGACCTCCAGCGATGAGCAGTACGCCTACGATCGCGAGTGGTTCAAGACGTATGCGGTTGCCGACGACAAGGCCAGTGGATTGGCGGATGCCCATATCCCGCTGTTCGTCAGCCGTGGTTTCAGCCTTTCCGAACGCGCGGAGATTGCCTACCAACTGAGGCTCAACCGCCTTGATCCGGGGCTCGACAAGCGTTCGATCACTACCATGGCCAGCACGGTCACTCACCGCCAGAAGACTGTACTGGTGGACTACGAACTGTCGGATCGGGCCATTGGCTTCGTCATGAGCCACAACATGCTCGACGAGTACTGGGATACCGAGCGGAACTCGGCACTCATGCCTCCGGACCCCGAGATCAACGAGATCGTCCCGCTACCCCCGGCCAAGTTGCCGCCCTGGGACGGCAAGCTGCAGTGGCTGGAAGAGCGCGAAGCCAATATCCCGCCGCCCAAGCCCGGCGAGGCGCTGATCCGCCAACTGGCCCAGGCCAGGCACCTCGACTCCGTCACCGGGCGGCCGCTGCCGACCTCGCCGCACTTCATTGCGGTCGACGATCCCGCCCCCAAACTGCCACAGCGGTCAACCCTGTCCGCGTCGTTGTACTTCCTCATTCCCCGTCTTCTTCCAGCGCCGCGTTCTCTTCCTTGGACTTGGCCATGCTGTGGTGGAGAAATGCCTGGGCGATCACGGCGCGGAGCTGTTCGTCGTCCCAGGGTTTGGTGAGGAACTTGTAGATGGCGCCCTGGTTGATGGCGTCGGTGACGGATTTGAGGTCGGTGTAGCCGGACAGCACGATGCGGATGGTGTCGGGGTAGAGGTCCTTGACCCGGCTGAGGAACTCGGTGCCGTTCATTTCCGGCATGCGCTGGTCGGAGAGGATCACCTGGATGTCGTGCTTGGCCAGCTGCGCGAAGGCGTCCTGGGCGCGGCTGGCGGTGAGGATCTGGTAGCCGTCGCGGCGCAGCACGCGGGTGAGGGCGCGGAGGATGTTTTCCTCGTCATCCAGCAGCAGCAGGGTCTGGGTGTTTCCGGAACCGGCGCGGGAGTCCATGTAGGCCGCCGGGCTCTTGTGGTGCTCGTGAAGGAACTGCTCCAGCTGCTCGAAAGGCATGGGGCGGGCGAAGTAGTAGCCCTGGAATTCGTCGCAATGGCTCTTCTTCAGGAAGGCGAACTGGGGCTCGCTTTCCACCCCTTCGGCGATCACCCGCAGGCGCAGGTGATGGGCCATGGAGATGATGCCCTGGGTGATCGCGGCGTCGTGGCGGTCGCTGATGATTTCCTGGACGAAGGCTCGGTCGATCTTCACCTTGTCGATGGGCAGGCGCTTCAAGTAGTTGAGGCTGGAGAAACCGGTGCCGAAGTCGTCGATGGACAGGCGCACCCCGAGGGCCTTCAGCGCCTGCAGGGTGGCGATGGCGCGCTCGGCGTTGTCCAGCAACACGGTTTCGGTGATCTCCAGTTCCAGCAGTTCGGCGGGTAGCCGGGTTTCCTCGAGGATGCGCCGCACGCTTTCGACGAAGATGCTGCGCTGGAAGTGCACCGCCGAGATGTTCACCGCCACCACGGTGCGGGCCATGCCCCGGTCGAGCAGTTCGCGGCAGGCGCGACAGGCGGTGGCCAGCACCCATTCGCTGAGCGGGATGATCTGTCCGGTGTCCTCGGCCACCGGCACGAACTGTGCCGGCGAGATGAAGCCAAGCAGCGGATGCTGCCAGCGCAGCAGCGCCTCGAAGCCGGTGACGCGGCCGTTGCGACCGTCGATCTGCGGCTGGTAGTAGAGCATGAAGGCGTTGGCTTCCAGGGCCTTCTGCAGCTCGTTGCGCAGGGTCACGCGCTCGCTGACCTTCTGCTCCAGGTCGGTGGTGTACCACTGGTAGCAATTGCGCCCTTGCTGCTTGGCCTTGTACATCGCCAGGTCCGCCTGCTGGATCAGCTGCATGGGTTGCTGCATGCCCTGCTCGCTCATGGCGATGCCCAGGCTGGCGGTGATGTGCAGTTCGCTGCCGGCGATGGGATAGGGGCGCGCGATGCAGTCGATGACGCGCTCGGCGACTTGCAGCACGTCTTCCTCGCGGGCCAGGTCCGGCAGGATCAGGATGAATTCGTCGCCCCCGAGCCGCGCCACGGTGTCGCCGGGGCGTACTTCCTGGGTCAGGCGCCGCGCCACTTCCACGAGGATCTGGTCGCCGATGCCGTGGCCCATGGAGTCGTTGATCGGCTTGAAGCCGTCGAGGTCGATGAACATCACCGCCAGCTTGCGCTGGTAGCGCTGGCTGATCTGGCAGCCCTGGCGCAGACGGTCTTCCAGCAGGGAGCGGTTGGGCAGGCCGGTGAGCACGTCGTGGCTGGCGTTGTAGGCCAGTTCGGACTCCACCCGCTTCTGCTCGGAAATGTCGTTCTGCACACCGATGAAGTGGGTGATCTCGCCGTGCTCGTTGGGCACCGGGGCGATGTAGAGGTCGTTCCAGAAGGGCGTGCCGTCCTTGCGGAAGTTGCGCAGCACCACGTGGACTTCGCGCTTCTCCGCCAGCGCGTGGCGGATTTCGGCGATGCCCGCCTGTTCCCGGTCCGTACCCTGGAGGAAGCGGCTGTTGCGGCCCATGGCCTCGGCGGCGCTGTAGCCGGTGATGCGCTCGAAGGCCGGGTTGACGTAGATCACCGGCAAGTCGTCGGTGGTGGCGTCGCAGATCATCGCGCCGTTGTAGCTGGCCTCGATGCTGCGCTGGAGGATGCGCAGCTTCTTCTCCGATTCCTTGGCGCGGCTGATGTCGCGGAAGGCGATGACCCAGCCGCCGAGGGTCTGTGCGTGCAGCAGCGGCGCACAGTCGTAGGCGATATGCCGTTCGCCGTCCAGGCTGACCTCGCCGTGGCGGTTGATGGTGGCCGGACTGTAGAGGTCCAGCGGCAGGTGCGCCGCCAGGGGCTGGCCGAGCAGGTTTTCGACGCCCTGGCCGAGCAGTTCGGCGGCGGCCGGGTTGACGAAGTTCAACCGGCCTTGCCGATCCACCGCCAGCAGGCCTTCGCCGACGCTGTCGGTAATGGCGGAGGTGAAGTCCAGCTGTTCCTGCAGGCGCTGTTCGCCGGAGAGCACCTGCTGCACCAGGCGAATGTTCTCCAGCGCCGCCACTGCCATCTGGGCGAACTGCTGGGCGATGGCCAGGTCATCCTGGTTGAAGTCGCCGTCGAACTTGTCGGACAGCTGGATCAGGCCCAGGTGGCGTCCGCCGTGGTCGATCAGCGGCACTGCCAGCCAGCCCTGCAGCGGCAGCTGGCCGGTGTCCTCGTCGCCGCTGGCGTCCAGCTCTGCGCGGCTCAGCAGGACCGGTTGATTCCCGGCACAGGCGCGGGCGTAGAGTGCAAGGCCTTCGGCGGGCAACTGCGGCGTCCGCCAGGCCTGGTACTTGCTGGAAAGGGAGAAGGCTTCCAGGCCCTGGTCGTCGGTCAGGTCGAGCAGCGACAGGTGCGCTTCCACCAGCAGGCGCAGCTGCTCGCACATGAAGTCCAGCAGCGCGCGGGTATCGAGGATGCCGCCGATGCGCAGCGCGGTATCGCTGAGGCCGCGCAGCAGCAGGGCCTTGCGTTCGGACTGGGTCAGGGCGTCCTGCAACTCGCGGGTCATGCGGTTGCGTCCGCCGATGTCCTTGGCGATGCCGAACACGCCGACGATCCGGCCTTCGACGACGATGGGCAGGTGGGTGATGTCCAGTTCCAGCTGCCCGCCGGCGCGGTTGCGGCAGCGCACTTCGAAGCGTTGCGCCTGGCCGTCGAGGGCGGCGCGGAAGTGCTGGAGGCCATGCTCGACGTCTTCCGCCTGCATCAGGTTGGAGAAGGGCTGGCCGAGCAGTTCGGTGGCGCTGTAGTCGATGAGCTCGCAGCCGGCCTGGTTGAGGCTGAGGAAGCGCCCTTCGCGGTCCAGGGAAAACACCGTGTCGGGGTTGAAGATGAACAGGGAGCGGTAGCGCTGTTCGCTCTCCTGCAGGCGCAGGCGGTCGTGCTGGCGCTCGATGGCGATGGCCGCCAGCTGTCCGGCGGTGCCGATCAGTTGCAGGGACTCGTCATCCGGGGCGCAGGGCTGGCGCAGGTAGACGGCGAAGGTGCCGAGCACGTCGCCGTGGTGGGAGATCAGCGGGATCGCCCAGCAGGCGAGCAGGCCGTGGCGCAGGGCCTGTTCGCGGTGCTCATGCCAGAGCGGGTCTTCGCTGATGTCTTCACTGACCACCATCTGCCGGCGGAACGCGGCAGTGCCGCAGGCACCCGCCAGGGGGCCGATGGGCAGGCCGTCCAGCGCCTGGTTGTAAGTGTCCGGGAGGCTCGGTGCCGCACCCAGGCGCAGGCGCTTGTGCTCGCCATCCACCAGTAGCACCGAGCACAGGGCGGTCGGGTCCAGGGTTTCACTCATCAGGCAGATGGCCTTGAGGATTTCCGCCAGCGGCTGGTCGGTGGAAATCATGCTGAGGATGTCGCGCTGGTCCTCGGCGTAGGCTTCGTGGCGTACCAGGCTGGTGATGTCGTGGGCCACGGCGAACAGGGTGCGTTCGCTTGCCGACCAACTGGCAGACCAGAGCAGGTGCACCACGCTGCCGTCCTTGCGCTTGCAGCGGTTGCGCACCGCGTCCCAGGACTCGCCGCGGATGATCGCCTGGAACTCGGTGCGGGTGCGGTCGCGGTCTTCGGCCAGGACGAAGTCGGTATAGGCTCGGCCGATCAGTTCGTCGGGGCGATAGCCGAGCACGCTGTGGCAGGAGGGGCTGACCTGGATGAAGCGCTCGTCCGCGTCGACGGAGCAGAGTACGTCCATGGAGTGATCCATGATCCTCTGGTTCTGTGTCTGCAGCCGGGCCTGGTGCTGCAGGCTCTGCTCCAGTTCGAGGTTGCTTTCGTACAGTCGCCTGCTGCGCTCGATGGCCAGGCGCGAGAAGCTCTGGCTGACCATCAGCAGGAAGGTGAAGCCGAGCCCGAAGAGCATGAACAGCGGTGGCAGGTAGACGGAGGCGTTGTCTCGGCCCGGCAGCGCCTGGTAGGTGCGCATCTGCCAGCGCCCTTCAGGGCCGAGTTCGCTGCGTTGCTCACCCATCGGGAAGCGGCTGTGCCCTTCGATGCCGCTGCCGGACTGATAAATGCGCTTCGGCCCTTCGAAGACTTCCAGGATGAAGCCGTCCAGGTCCCGGCCGAGCTGACGGTCCAGGGTGGCGCGGATATCCAGGCTGGCCACCAGCAGCATGCTGCCTTGCCCGTCGACGCGCAGCGGCGTGGCCACCAGGGTGCCGATGTTGTCGACGCTGAAGCTCTGCGCCGGGCTCATTCGCGCCTCGCTGCCCTGGCGAACCTGCTGCAGCCAGTCGCGCAGCTCCGCCTGGGACAGGAAACGCTCCAGCCAGCGGTCGGCCTGGCGACTGCGGGCGCGCTGGCGGACCGGCTCGAGGTCGGTGTCCAGCACGGCGATCAGGTTGAGGTTGGGGAAGTCGCGCAGGTAGCTGTCGACCTCCTGTAGCCAGAGGCTTTCCGGCGGCATGCCGTGCAGGCTCTGCCAGCGTTCGGCCATGCGCTGGACCAGTTGCCGGCGCCCGGTGACGGTGTTTTCGATGGACGAGTGGGCGCGCAGCAGCAGTTGGTGGCTGTAGGCGTCGAGGCTGGCGACTTCGTTCAGGCTGAGCAGGTACCAGCCGATGCAGGTGGCCAGTGCGCCGGTCACGCCGGTGGCCATGCTGCGCCGATCGGGCAGGCGCCCGGGTTCTTCGGGCAGCGCACAGAGCATCAGCACCGCGGCACCGAGCAGGGCGATGAACAGATTGGCGACGAGCCCGGATTCCGGTCGGAAGGTGAAGCGCGGAAGACCATGGTCGGCGGCCAGCAGGGAGAGTTGTGAGAGCAGGGCCAGGCCGAGCAGGGTGAGGCCGCAGACCTGGCTGAGCCAGCTCCCGCCCTGGCGCGTGACCGCCAGGACCATGGCCAGACCGAACAGGCAGGCGACTATGGCCAGCTCGCTGCGAATACGAAAGTAGCCGCTGACCAGCGAGTGGCCCTGGTCGCTGCCGCCGGCCAGCACGTTGTGCGCGAGGCTGTAACCGGCCAGGGCGATCAGCGCCATGCCCGCCAGCAGCGAGATGCGGCGCAGGCCGCGGGTGGCGCCCAACAGTGCGAGGCCGGCGAACTGGGTGATCAGGGCGCTGTCGGGCAGCAGCATCAGCTCATGGCGTGCCGGGCCGGCGTTGATCAGGAAGGTGCCCAGGCTGATGACGCCCAGCGCCATGAGGGCGAAGGCCAGGCAATGCAGGTAGGCCTGGTAGCAGATTTCGCGATTGTGCTTGGCCATGGTGTCGTGCCGTTCCGTTGGCTGGGACTGTCCTGGCTGACGGTGGTTAGTCATCCAGGTCATCGCCCTCCAGCAGCACGGCGCCGTCGGCGTCGCGGCGCACGCGGGTCAGCCCCGGGTGCTCGGTCTCCAGGCGCAGCAGTTCCCGGCGATGGCGGTCGAGGCTGTGCTGCTGGCCGCGCACCAGCTCCAGCAGGCGGCGGTTTTCGTTGCGCAACTGGTAGAGGTCGACGGCGGCTTGCAGGGCGCTCTCGACTTCGTAGTTCTCCCAGGGTTTGGACAGGAAGCGATAGACCTCGGCGCGGTTGATCGCCTGTATCAGCGTGGTGCGGTCCCCGTGGGCGCTGAGCAGCATGCGCAGGGCATCGGGCTGGCGTTGGCGGGCGAACTGCAGGTAGGTCAGGCCGTCCAGTTGCGGCATTTTGAGGTCGCAGACGATGACGGCGTACTGGTGCGCGGCCAGTGCCGACAGCGCCGTTTCGGGGTTGTCGAAGGGGTGCAGGACCCAGCCCTGTGGCCGCAGGAGGCGTTGCAGGGCGCTGAGGATGTGGGGCTCGTCGTCCACCAGCTGGATCTTGATCATCGGGACTGCTCCTTGGCCGGGTTCGCGTCAACCTCGGGCTGGCGGACGTGAAGGGTGTAGCGTGCGCCTTCGCTGGCTTCGAAGGCGATCAGCTTGTCGATCAGGGTACGGCTGAGCTGTTTGCCGGCGTTGAGCAGGAGCATGCCGCTGTCGGCCTGGAGGTTGCGGGCCAGGACCATGCCCGGTTCCAGGCGACGGGTGTCCACCGCGAGGATGCCGGAGGCGGTTTCGAGAAGGTCCGGTGCGCAACGGCTGCACAGGTCGATGAAGCGCTTGCACAGCGCCGGGTCATACAGGCGCCCGGCATAGCGGACGAGGTATTGCAGCGCTTCCTCGCGCGGCAGCGGGCGTTGCAGCACCAGGCCGCATTGCAGCTCGACGAAGTCTACCGCCAGCTTGAGCAGGCGCGCACCGAAGGGAATGGCCTCGCCGTGCAACTGGTCGGGGAAACCGGTGCCGTTCCAGCGTTCCTGATGGTGGCGGATCAGCCGCCCGGCGTCGTGCAGGGGCTCCAGGGCCATCAGCAGGCTTTCCCCTTGCAGCGGATAGCGGCAGTAGCGTTCGCGCTCCTCGCGGTACAACAGGTCGCTGGGGCGGTTGAGCAGGTGGTCGTCCCAGGTCAGCTTGCCGAGGTTGTAGAGCGCGGCGGCCATGGCCAGGTCGCGGCTTTCCGTCTCCGCCAACTGGTGTTCGTCGGCGAAGGCACGCACCAGGGCGATGACCTGGGCGTTGCCTTGCTTGTCGCCCGGCAGGCGCTGGGTGAGCAGGGAGGAAAAGACTTCCGTGGCGGTTACATAGCTGCGTCGCAACTCGTCGTAGGCCAGGTCGAGCATGTCGGCGGTCTGCTGCAGCTCGGCGGTGCGGTCGCGGACCCGATGCTCCAGGCTGGCGTTGAGTTCCTGCAGGCGCAGATTCTGTTCCAGGGTGAGGCGTTCCAGGCGCTGGTGCTCGCGTTCGGCATGCTGGTGGGCCAGGGCCTGGCGCAGGGTGAAGCGCAGCTCGTCGTCATTCCAGGGTTTGCCCAGGTAGCGGTAGATCTGCCCCTGGTTGATGGCGCGGATGCTGGTCTTCAGGTCAGTGGCGCCGGTGAGCAACAGGCGCAGGGTGCCCGGCCAGCGCTGCTGCACTTCGGCCAGCAGGGCGGGGCCGTCGAGGCCGGGCATGCACGCGTCGGATACCACCAGGTCGACGTCATTCGCCGCCAGTACGGCGAGGGCCTCATTGCCGCCGCTGGCAGTGAGCAGTTCGTAGGGTTCGCCATGCAGGACGCGGCGCAGGGCGCTGAGGATGTGCTCTTCGTCGTCCACCAGCAGCAGGGTGGGGCGGCGCTGGGCTTCGCTCATGCCTTCACCCCGCTGGCCTGGGGTTGGTGTTGCGGCAGCCAGACACGGAAGCGGGTGCCCTGGCCGGGATGGCTGACGACCTCGATGCGCCCGTTGTGCTTCTGCACGATGTTGTAGGAGAGCGCGAGTCCGAGCCCCGTGCCTTTGCCGACCGGCTTGGTGGTGAAGAAGGGTTCGTAGATGCGGTTGATGATGTTCGGGTCGATGCCCTTGCCGTTGTCTTCCACCTCCAGCCAGATCCAGTCGTCCTGATGGCCGCTGCGCACGGTGATGCGGCCGAAGCTCTCGATGGCATGGGCGGCGTTGATCAGCAGGTTCATCAGCACCTGGTTGATCTGCGAAGGGATGCATTCCACCAGTGGCAGGTCACCGTACTCGCGCACCACTTCGGCCTTGTACTTGAGTTCGTTGTTGACCAGGTTGAGGGTGCTGTCCAGGCCCTTGTGCAGGTCGGCGGCGTGGAAATCCTCTTCCTCGATGTGGGAGAAGTCCTTGAGGGCGGTGATGATCTTCTTGACCCGCTCGATGCCGTCTTCGGACTCGTGGATCAGGGCTTCGACGTCGTTGCGGATGTAGTCGTATTCCAGGCTGCGCTTGAGCTGCTGCAGTTCTTCCAGGCTGCCGACGCCATCCACCGCGTCGACGATGCGCAGCAGGTCGTTGACGTAGCCGCTGAGGGTCTTGAGGTTGGAGAAGACGTAACCGATGGGGTTGTTGATCTCGTGGGCGACGCCGGCGGCGAGTTGGCCGATGGCGGCGAGCTTTTCCGATTGCTGCAGCTGGGCATTGGCCTTTTCCAGCTTGTGGATCAGCTGCTCCTGCTCCAGCTGCTTGTCGCCCAGGGCGTTGAGGGCTGCCGACAGTTGCCCGTCGGCGCGAGCGAACTCGGTGGTGTCGTAGAGCAGCAGGCCGAAGCAGCGTTCATCCCCGCTGTCGAAAGGAAAGAGCAGGGTGCTCTGCAGGCGCAGCGGCGTTACCTGGCCTTCGGGGCTGTAGGGCAGCTGGATCAGGTACGGGTCTTCGCGCCAGTGGGTGTAAGCATGCTGGCCCTGATCGCGCGCCTTGGCCACCATCCGGGCGAGTCGAGGTGTATCCGCTTCCGGGAAAACGTGGGTCAGCAGCTGGCCTACGGCAGGGCCGAGGGCCTTGCCGCTGCGCTGGCTGACGAATTCATTCCAGTAAAGGATGCGCAGACCCGGGTCGAGGACGATGACCCCCACCTCGATCTGTTCAACCAGGGCTCCAGTAAGATCCAAAGGGCTGCTTTCCATGATGTCGCCCGCTTTTTTGCTGTGGAACGGTTGGCAGGTGTTGAAATCCGGTTCGTGTCCTACTTTGTTGTACGAAGTGTATGACAGATTTCAGGCGTCCGAATCCGGTCGAGACTTGTGTAGGACGGCGTCGAAATATCCCTTCAACAGGAAAGCAAGGGTAGACCATGGGACTGGAGTCAAGGGCTGACGCACGGGTGCGCTACGAGTTCCGCTTTCCGGATGACCGCCTCTGGGTCCATGAGGTGGATCTGGCCGGGGCGGGGGGGCGCGTGGAGAACGGACCGGAGTGGGCGCGGCTGGACTTTCAGCAGTGCAGCCATTGCCCGCTGAATGCCGCACAGGTACGGGATTGCCCCTTTGCGCTGGCGCTGGCGCGGCCGGTGGAGGTGCTGGCGCGCTCGCCATCCTATGAGCAAGTGCAGGTGGCGGTGTTCTGGCGGGACCGGGAAATCCGCCAGAAGACCACCCTGCAGAGGGCCCTGGGGTCGCTGCTCGGTCTGCTCGGGGCCACCAGCGGTTGTCCCCATACGCGGATGCTGCGGGCGATGGCCTGGTTCCACTGGCCGTTCAGCACTTCGGCTGAAACCCTGTATCGCTCGCTGGGCACTTACCTGCTGGGCCAGCATCTGCGCCGCCAGCGTGGCCTGGAACCTGACTGGGACATGGACGGGCTACGTGAGCTGTACCGCAACCTGCGCCTGGTCAACCTGGGAATTGCCGGCCGCCTGCGTGCCGCCGCTGAAGAGGATTCCAGCCTCAACGGGCTGATTCTGCTGGACCTGCTTGCAGCCGACACCCTGTATTCGCTGGACAGCTACGAGGGTGAGCTGGACGGGTTCTTCGCGGAGTATTTCGAGGAGGGGTGAAACCAGGTGCAGGGGCCTTGCTGCGGTCGGGGCGGGCCCGCCTGTACGGACCCGCGCGCCGGTCAACGCTCGTCGAGGGCGAAGGCGGTGAGGGCGAAGGTGGGGATGCCGGCGTCGGCCAGGCGCTCGGAGCCGCCCAGTTCGGGCAGGTCGATGATGGCAGCGGCTTCGTACACGCTGGCGCCCATGCGGCGGACCAGGCGGGTCGCGGCCAGCAGGGTGCCGCCGGTGGCGATCAGGTCATCGAAGATCAGCACCTTGTCGCCGTCGCACAGGCTGTCGCTGTGCACTTCGAGGAAGGCTTCGCCGTACTCGGTCTGGTAGGGTTCGGAGAGCACCTCGGCCGGCAGCTTGCCCTGCTTGCGGAACAGCACCAGGGGCTTGTTGAGTTCGTAGGCGATGATCGAGCCGATCAGGAATCCGCGGGCGTCCATGGCGCCGATGTGGCTGAAGTCGGCCTCGACGTAACGCTGGATGAAGCTGTCGGCCACCAGGCGCAGGGCACGGGGCGACTGGAACAGCGGAGTGATGTCGCGGAATACCACGCCGGGCTTGGGAAAATCCGGGACCGGGCGGATCAGTGTCTTGATGGAGAAGTCGTCGAAGATCATCGCTGGTGTCTGAGAAAAAGGGCGGGTGGAACGGGCGAGCCCGCCGGGGCGGCGGGTTCGCGAGGATCAGCTGTCGATGCTGCCGCCAGCCATGGCGCAGAGTTCGATGGGGTCGAGGATGTGCACTTCCTTGCCTTCGGCTGCGATCAGATTGGCCTGCTGGAACCGGGTGAACACACGGGAAACGGTTTCCACTGCCAGGCCCAGATAGTTGCCGATTTCGTTGCGCGACATGGCCAGGCGGAACTGGTTGGCGGAGAAGCCACGGGCACGGAAGCGTGCCGAGAGGTTGACCAGGAAGGTGGCGATGCGCTCGTCGGCGGTCTTCTTGGACAGGAGCAGCATCATCTGCTGGTCGTCGCGGATTTCACGGCTCATCACGCGCATCAGCTGGCGGCGCAGCTGCGGCAGCTGGACCGAAAGCTCATCGAGGCGCTCGAAGGGAATTTCGCATACCGAGGTGGTTTCCAGGGCTTGGGCGGAAACCGGGTAGAGCTCGGTATCCATGCCGGACAGGCCCACCAGCTCGCTGGGCAGGTGGAAGCCGGTGATCTGTTCTTCGCCGGTGTCGGTGACGGTGAAGGTCTTGAGGGCGCCGGAGCGCACGGCGAAGACGGAGCCGAAGGCATCCCCCTGACGGAACAGGAGTTCGCCCTTCTTCAGCGGGCGGCCGCGTTTGACGATTTCGTCCAGCGCGTCCATGTCCTCCATGTTCAGCGACAGAGGAAGGCAAAGGGCGGCAAGACTGCAGTCCTTGCAGTGGGCTTGGGGTACGTTGCGCACCTTGATGATCTCGGACATGGGCAGTTCCTTGCTGGACAAACACACAATGCCCGTAAGGTTAACGCAGGGTGTATGTAACAGCCAGAGAAAGCCTGTTCGACTTAGTGCTCAAGTATGGCCGGTACAGGCCGATATCCGAGGCGAAATTCGGGCAAGGAGCAGCCTATGTTGCGGGTGGATACCAACAGCATGATTGCCGGCGTGGCCGACGCGGTGCGGCGACAGGTCGCACGCCGGGAAGGTGAACCGGTAGACACCGGTGCCGTGCGCCAGGGCATACGTGTCAGCCTGTCGGACCTGGGTAAGCCCGGCAGGGCTCAGAAGAATGACGACATCGAGAAAAGCAGCCTGCCGGACGGCATCAAGGAGCTGCTGAAGATGATCCGCGAGCTCAAGGCGCAGATTGCGGAGCGCCGAGCGGAGCTGGAAGCCATCGCGAGCGACCGGAGCCTCGATGACGAGACTCGCAGCCAGCGCATGGAGGGCCTGCGCAATCAGCTCGTGTCTCTGCAGAGCGCCTTGAGCTGCGCCAATCTCAATCTGGCCAAGCTGGTTCGCGAATCCGGCCTCAGCGACGAGCAGGCCGTGGAACTCAACCAGTTGCTCGCCGCCTGAGGCGGGTTCAGATGACGCGGGAGAATCGCTGCTGGTTCTGCTCCGCGAGGTAGCTGTCGAACAGCATGCACAGCGAACGTACCAGCAGGCGGCCGGTGGGAAGGACGTCTATCCGCTCGTCGCTGAGGGCGATCAGACGATCCCGGTGCATTTGTTGGAGTTGCGGCCAGATTTCGTCGAAATAGCCTCTGAATTCGATGTTGAAGCGGGATTCGATAGTGCTGAAATCCAGTTCGAACTCGCAGATCAGTTGCTGGATGACTGCGCGCCGGATGCGGTCATCCTCTTCACAGATCAGCCCCCGGCTGGTGGCCAGCAGGTTCTGTTCCAGGGCGCTCTGGTAGTCATTGAGCTGCACCGTGTTCTGGCAGTAGAGGTCGCCGATCTGGCTGATGGCGGATACCCCCAGGCCGATCAGGTCGCAATGGCCGTGGGTGGTGTAGCCCTGGAAATTGCGCTGCAGGCGGCCGTCTTCCTGGGCGATGGCCAGTTCGTCGTCCGGCAGGGCGAAGTGGTCCATGCCGATGTAGCGATAACCTGCGGCGCTCAACTGCTCGATGCTGCGCTGGAGCATTTCCAGCTTCTGCCCGGGACTGGGCAGGTCCTCGCTGCGAATCCTCCGCTGCGGCAGGAAGCGCTCTGGCAGGTGGGCGTAGTTGAATACCGAGAGCCGGTCCGGCTGCAGGGCGATCACCTCGTCAACGGTGCGGGCGAAACTGTCCGGGGTCTGCTTGGGCAGGCCGTAGATCAGGTCGATGTTCAATGAACGGTATTGCAGGGTGCGTGCGGCTTCGACGATGGCGCGGGTCTCTTCGAGGCTCTGCATGCGGTTGACGGCGCGCTGCACGGCCGGGTCGAGGTCCTGCACGCCTAGGCTGACGCGATTGAAGCCCAGATCGCGAAGCAGGCCCATGGTGGACCAGTCGGCCTCCCGTGGGTCGATCTCTATGCCGTAGTCACCGGAGTCGTCGTCCAGCAGGTTGAAGTGCTTGCGCAGGTGCGTCATCAGCCGGCGCAGTTCGTCGTGGCTGAGGAAGGTCGGAGTGCCGCCGCCGAAGTGCAGCTGTTCGACCTTCTGCTGCGGGTCGAGATGGCAGGCGATCAGCTCGACTTCCCGTTCCAGGCGCTCCAGGTAGGGCAGGGCACGGCCACGGTCCTTGGTGATGACCTTGTTGCAGGCGCAGTAGTAGCAGATGTTCGCGCAGAACGGCATATGCACATAGAGGGACAGCGGGCGACGCGCCTTGCGGCTTTCACGCAGGGCATGGAGCAGGTCGAAGGACGTGACCTTGTCATTGAACTGCACTGCGGTGGGATAGGAGGTATAGCGGGGGCCTGGGGTGTCGTAGCGGCGGATCAGGCCGGTGTCCCAGCGAATGTTGTCTAGCATGCGGGGGTCCCCGGTTTGGCTGTGAGTGCCAGGGAGTCTATGGGGCCCCCGTCAGGGCTGTCTTGATTTGCATCAAGAGCATTCAATGGCTGTGCTGGTGCCCGCTGCTGGCAGTGCTGCCGTGTCCCATCAACCAGCTCTGGTGCGGGCCGGGCAGGGTCCACAGGCCGAAGAGGATAACCAGCAGGCCGCCGGCGATTCGCACGCCGCGTTTGCGCAGCAGCGCGGTCAGGCGTTCTGCGGCCAGGCCGGTGGCGATCAGGACCGGCAGCGTACCGATACCGAAGGCCAGCATCAGCAGCGCGCTGTCCGTCGCCGACCCCTGGCTGGCGGACCAGAGCAGGGTGCTGTAGACCAGGCCGCAAGGCAGCCAGCCCCAGAGTCCGCCCAGTAGCAGCGCGCGGGGCAGGGTGGACACTGGCAGCAGCTTGCGCGCCACCGGCTGGATGTGGCGCCAGAGGCCACGGCCAAGGGCTTCGATGCGGGTCAGGCCGCTCCACCAGCCGGCCAGGTAGAGGCCCATGCAGATCAGCAGCAGGGCTGCCACCACCCGCAGGGCCATGGCGGCCGGGCTGCTGGCGATGGCCCAGCCGGCGAGGCCGATGAGCAGGCCGGCGATGGCGTAGCTGAGGATGCGGCCGAGGTTGTAGGCCAGCAGCAGGCGCAGGCGGCGGGCGCGCTGTTCAGGCGGGATGGCCAGGGTGAGGGCGCCCATCAGGCCGCCGCACATGCCCAGGCAGTGGCCGCCGCCAAGCAGGCCGAGGATGAGCGCGGAGAGCAGCAGGGGAGCGAGTTCAGCCACGGGGCTTGTCCTGCTCGTCCGTCTTGTCCTCGTCCCTGCCCTCGGCTTCGGCTATGCCGGCCTGGTGCTTGGGATCTTCGTCGTCGAAGAGAATGCTGTGGGCCGGGCTGTCCAGGTCGTCGTACTGGCCGCTGTCCACGGCCCAGAAGAACAGCCAGATGGCGAAACCGACCAGGCCGATGGCGACCGGAATCAGTACGTAAAGCGCTGGCATCAGGGACTCCGATTGATAGGGGGATCAGGTGCGGGCCAGGCGCAGGGCGTTGAGCACCACCAGCAGCGAGCTGACCGACATGCCGAACGCCGCCCAGAGCGGGGTGATCCAGCCCAGGGCGGCAAAAGGCAGCACCAGACCATTGTACAGGGTCGCCCAGGTCAGGTTCTCGATGATGATGCGCCGGGTCCGGCGGGCCAGGGAGAACGCCTGCGCCAGGCTTTCCAGTCGATTCGACAGCAACACGGCGTCGGCGCTGGTCTTGGCCAGGTCGGTCGCGCTACCCATGGCGACGCTGATATCGGCGCCGGCCAGTACTGGTACGTCGTTGACCCCGTCTCCCAGCATCAGGACCTTGTGGCCCTTCTGGTGGAGTTGGCGGAGCACTTCCAGCTTGGCATCCGGAGTGAGGCCGCCGCGGGCGTCGTCGATACCGAGTTGACGAGCGATACCGGCGACCATGGGCGAGCTGTCGCCGGATAGCAGCAGGAGCTTCCAGCCCTGCTCGCGGCAGGCGTCGAGCAGCGCAGGGGCGTCTTCGCGCAGGCGGTCATCGAGGACGAACCAGGCCAGTGGTCCCTGTTCATCGCCCAGAAGCAGCCATTGACCCTGGTCGCCGGGGATTTCCGGTGCCGTCTTGCCGCAAAGCTCGGCAACGAAGCCGGGCTGGCCGATGCGCAGGTGTCGTTCGCCAACACGACCTTCCAGCCCGCGGCCAGGCACGCTTTCCACCCGATCGGCAGCTTGCGGTGCTCGGCCGAAGGCACGGGCGATAGGGTGTTCCGAGCGGTTCTCGAGGGCTGCGGCCAGTCCCAGGCAGGTATCGCGATCCAAGGCGCCCAGGGGATGGATGGCGCTCAGGGTCAGGCGGCCTTCGGTGAGGGTGCCGGTCTTGTCGAAGATCACCGTGTCGATCTGGTTCAGCCCCTCCAGCACATGGCCGCGGGTGAGCAGCAGGCCGAGCTTGTGCAGGCTGCCGGTCGCTGTGGTCAGGGCAGTGGGCGTGGCCAGGGCCAGGGCACAGGGGCAGGTGGCGACCAGCAGCGACAGTACGACCCAGAAGGCACGGTCAGGGTCGATCTGCCACCAGAGGATGCCGACGATGGCGGCTGCGCCGAGGACGAGCAGGAGGAACCACTGGGCCACCTTGTCCGCCACTTCTGCCAGGCGCGGCTTGTCCGCCTGGGCACGCTCCAGCAGGCGGACGATGGCGGAAAGGCGGGTATCGTCGCCCAGGGCCTGGACTTTTATGGTCAGCGGCCCTTCGACGTTGAGGGTGCCGGCGGTGACGGCATCGCCTTCGCCGCGAGCGTGGGGCAGGTATTCGCCGGTCAGCAGCGATTCGTCGACGCTGGACTGGCCGGAGAGGATCGTCCCGTCTGCCGGCAGCAACGAGCCCGGCGGTATCAGGACGCGGTCGCCGATTTTCAGCTCGCTGAGCAGGATGCGTTCGCTGTTCCCCTTGGTGTCCAGGCGCAGGCAGGACGCGGGCAGCAGGTTGACCAGTTGTGCAGTGGCCGCGGCGGTGCGTTCGCGGGCGCGACGTTCCAGGTAGCGGCCCGCCAGGAGGAACAGGGCGAACATGCCCACGGCGTCGAAATACAGTTCGCCCACGCCGGTGACCGTGGACCAGATACCAGCGACGTAGGCGCCGCCGATGGCCAGGGAGACGGAAACGTCCATGGTCAGGTGGCGGGTACGCAGGTCGCGCAGGGCGCCCCGGAAGAACTGCCCGCAGCAGTAGAAGACTATGGGGGTGGTGAGGAACAGGCTGACCCAGCGCAGGATGGTATCCAGCTCGGGTGACAGGTCGATGTTGAACTCCGGCCAGGTGGCCATGGCAGCCATCATCACCTGCATCCAGAGCAGGCCGGCGACGCCGAGCTGGCGCATGGCGCGGCGGTTCTCGCTGCCCAGGCGCTCGGCGGCTTCATCCGCCTTGTAGGGATGGCCGGCGTAACCGATCTTGCGCAGCTCCTTGAGCAACTGGCTCAGCGGAATCTGGCTGTCGGACCAGCGCACCTGCAGGCGATGGTTGGACAGGTTGAGGCTGGCTTCGGCAACCCCCGGCAGGGTTTTCAGGTGTTTCTCGATCAGCCAGCCGCAGGCGGCGCAGCTGATGCCTTCGATCAACAGGCAGGTTTCGCTCAGTTCGCCCTGATGCTGGACGAACGGCTGCTGGACTTCGGCGCGGTCGTAGAGCGCCAGCTCGTCGGGCAGTTCGCGGGGCAGGGCGTCGGGGTTGGGGGCGGTGTCGCTGCGGTGGCGGTAGTAGTTCTCCAGGCCGCCCTCGACTATGGCCTCGGCCACTGCCTGGCACCCCGGACAGCACATGGCCCGCGTCTCACCCAGCACGCGGGCCTCGAAATGGCTGCCGGCGGGAACCGGCAGACCGCAGTGGTAACAGGAGAGTGGTGCCGTCATCGGGCGCTTATTCGCCGAGGCGGATGACACTGCCCTGATCCAGGGTTTCTTCCTCGAACAGGCGCCAGTCCTGGCCCTGTTCCTGGCCGATCAGCTCGACGAAGCGACGACCGCTGACGGAGTCCTGCAGGTGACCACGGTAACGGCCGTCGGCCTGGGGCTGGAGGACGATGCGGCGGTCCTTCTCCGGCTGGGTGGGGGAGAGCAGGCTCAGCACCAGTTGTTGCGGGCGGCTCTCACCCACCAGTTCCAGGTCGATTTCGCCATTGGCCTCATTCACCTGCAGGCTGGCCTGCATGCCGAGCTGTTTGGCCAGGTTCTCGCGCTCCAGCGAGGTGTTGATGCCCTTGCCGACTTCGTAATAGTTGTCGGCCACCAGGCTCGGCGGGTTCCTGCTGGCAATCACCAGCATGGTGGTGCCCAGCACCACGGAGGTGCCGAGGATGCCGAGGATGAACCAGGGCCAGGGTTGCTTGTACCAGCGGCTGGGAGTTTCGGACTGCATGGGGCTTCCGTTTGCTAGCGGACGCTGGGGCCGATGAAGCGGCTGTCAGCGTCGGTCGTGATGCTTGGGTCATCCGCGCTGTGGACACGGAAGAGGATCTTGTTGGTGCTGGATGGCAGCTGGTCCGGCTCGATGGATAGCTCCACCGGTACCGAAAGCACTTCGCCAGCGTCGGCGCGCACTTCGCGCTTGCCTTCGTAGACCAGGCCGTCGAGGCCTTCGGCGTCGATGACGAAGGTCTGGTCCGCCTGGGACTTGTTCATGATTTTCAGGGTGTAGACGTTCTCGATCCGGCCCTGCTCGTTTTCGCGGAACAGCACGCGGTCCTTGATCACGTCCAGTTCCACCAGGGAGCGGCTGGCCACGGCGTAAGCGAAGAGGCTGATCATGGCGACGAGGGCGATAGCGTAACCGATCAGGCGCGGGCGCAGCAGTTGGGTTGTCTGGCCGTTGAGGTTGTGCTCGGTGGTGTAGCTGATCAGGCCCTTCGGATAGTTCATTTTCTCCATGATGCTGTCGCAGGCGTCGATGCAGGCGGCGCAACCGATGCATTCGATCTGCAGGCCGTCACGGATGTCGATGCCGGTGGGGCAGACCTGGACGCACATGGTGCAGTCGATGCAGTCGCCGAGGCCCTGGGCCTTGTAGTCGACGCCTTTCTTGCGCGGACCGCGGGACTCGCCGCGGCGCGGGTCGTAGGAGACGATCAGGGTGTCCTTGTCGAACATCACGCTCTGGAAGCGGGCATAGGGGCACATGTAGATGCACACCTGCTCGCGCAGCCAGCCGGCGTTGCCGTAGGTCGCCAGGGTGAAGAAACCGACCCAGAAGTAGGCCCAGCCACTGGCGTTGCCGGTGAAGAAATCGATGACCAGCTCGCGGATCGGGGTGAAATAGCCGACGAAGGTCATGCCGGTGGCGAAGCCGATCAGCAGCCAGAGGCCATGCTTGGCGGACTTGCGCAGGATCTTCTGGCCGCTCATGGGGGCCTTGTCGAGTTTCATGCGCTGGTTGCGGTCACCCTCGGTGACTTTTTCGCACCACATGAAGATCCAGGTCCAGACGCTCTGCGGGCAGGTGTAGCCGCACCAGACGCGACCAGCGAATACGGTGATGAAGAACAGGCCGAAGGCGCAGATGATCAGCAGCCAGGAGAGCAGGACGAAATCCTGGGGCCAGAAGGTAGCGCCGAAGATGTAGAACTTGCGCTCGGGGAGGTTCCACCAGACGGCCTGGCGATCGCTCCAGTTGAGCCAGACGGTGCCGAAATAAAGCAGGAAGAGGAAGGCGCCGCCGGTCATCCGCAGGTTGCGGAACAGGCCGGTGAAGGCTCGGGTGTAGATTTTTTCGCGGCTGGCGTACAGGTCGGTGGATGCACCGCCCTTGGCAGGGGGAGGGGTGACGTTCTTGACGGGAATCTGTTCGCTCATCGTTCTCATACCACGGCGGTTTCAGGTGCTCTGACCAGTACGGTGCCGGTCGAGTCTCTCTAGTCCGCTATATATGGTACGCCTGATAGCGGCCTGCCATGTGCGACAGTGCGTCGCGCATGGCAGGCGGGGAGGGTATTACTTGGCTGCAGTTTCTGCAGCAGGTTTCTGCGACAGGCTGTAAACGTAGGCAGCCAGCAGGTGCACCTTGTCGTTGCCGAGGACTTGCTCCTGCGCAGGCATGGTGCCTTGGCGACCGTAGCGGATGGTCTGTTGCAGCTGGGCGTAGCTGCTGCCGTAGATGAAGGCGTTCGGGTGGGTCAGGTCCGGAGCGCCCATGGCCGGAGTGCCCTTGGCTTCCGCACCGTGGCAAGCCACGCAGTTGGCAGCGAAGATGGCCTTGCCAGCTTCCGGATCGGCCTTCACGTCCTTCGGCAGCTCGCGACCGTGCAGGGTCACGCGCAGGAAAGCGGCAACGTCGCGTACGCCCTGGTCGCCGATGACTTCGCCCCAGGCCGGCATCACGCCCTGGCGGCCACCCATGATGGTGGTCTTGATGGTGGCGGCTTCGCCACCCCAGCGCCAGTCGTGGTCGGTCAGGTTCGGGAAGCCGTAGGCACCCTTGGCGTCGGAGCCGTGGCACACAGAGCAGTAGGACGCGAACATGCGGCCGCCCATTTTCAGGGCTTTCGGATCCTGGGCCACTTCCTCGATCGGCATGGCGGCGTACTTGGCGAAGATCGGACCGTATTCCTTATCGGCCTTGTCCATCTCCTTTTCCCACTGGTGTACGCCGGTCCAGCCGCCTTCGCCGTTGGCGAACGGCTTGCCATCGGCCACTTCGTTGTAGCCGGGGAAAATGCCCTTCCAGTTGCCCAGGCCCGGGTACATGACCAGGTAGCCGGCGGCGAAGATCAGGGTGCCGACGAACAGCATGAACCACCACTTGGGCAGCGGGTTGTCATATTCCTCGATGCCGTCGAAGGCATGGCCGAGAGTTTCTTCGGTGCTTTCCTGACGCTGGCCCTTGCGGGTGGCGAAGATCAGCCAGGTCAGTGCCAGCAGGGTGAAGATGGTGAGCAGGGTTACGTACCAGCTCCAGAACGAAGTCATTCTTTGTTACTCCTAGAAGCTTGCTCGTCGCGCTTGGAGGATTTGGGCGGCTCATCCGCGAAGGGCAGGTTGGCCGCTTCGTCGAAGCTGCTTTTGCGCTTGCTGCTATAGGCCCAGAGCACCAAGCCGATGAAGGCGACGAAAACGATGAAGGTGCCTATGCCGCGGAGAGTCCCGATGTCCATCTTGCGTTACCGTTTGTTCTTGATAGCGGTGCCCAGACCTTGCAGGTATGCCACGACGGCATCCATCTCGGTCTTGCCTTTGACTGCTGCCTTGGCGCCGGCGATGTCTTCGTCGGTGTAGGGCACGCCCAGCTTGCGCAGAGCTTCCATCTTGTCGGCGGTGTGCTTGCCGTCGAGCTTGTTCTCGACCAACCAGGGGTAGGACGGCATCTTCGATTCCGGCACTACGTTGCGCGGGTTGTAGAGGTGCGCACGGTGCCAGTCGTCGGAGTAACGGCCGCCAACGCGGGCCAGGTCCGGACCGGTACGCTTGGAGCCCCACAGGAAGGGGTGATCCCAGACGCTCTCGCCAGCGACGGAGTAGTGGCCGTAACGCTCGGTTTCGGCACGGAACGGACGGACCATCTGCGAGTGGCAGCCGACGCAGCCTTCGCGGATGTAGATGTCGCGGCCTTCCAGTTCCAGCGCGGTGCGCGGCTTCATGCCTTCGACCGGGGTGTTGGTCACGTCCTGGAAGAACAGCGGAACGATCTGCACCAGGCCACCGATGCTCACGGCGATCACCATGAACAGGGCCAGCAGGCCGATGTTCTTCTCGACTAATTCGTGTTGCTTCATTAGTGAGCTCCTTGCGGGATCTGCGCAGCGGCGTCGTATTCAGCCGGCTTGGCAGCACGTACGGTGCGGTAGGTGTTGTAGGCCATCAGCAGCATGCCGGTCACGAAGAAGGCGCCGCCGATCATGCGCACCAGGAAGCCCGGGTGGCTGGCTTCCAGGGCTTCGACGAAGGAGTAGGTCAGGGTGCCGTCCTCGTTGACTGCGCGCCACATCAGGCCCTGGGTGATGCCGTTGACCCACATGGAGGCGATGTACAGCACGGTGCCGATGGTGGCCAGCCAGAAGTGGGCGTTGATCAGGCCGACGCTGTGCATCTGCTCACGACCGAACACCTTGGGAATCAGGTGGTACAGGGAGCCGATGGAGATCATCGCTACCCAGCCGAGGGCACCGGCGTGTACGTGGCCGATGGTCCAGTCGGTGTAGTGGGACAGGGCGTTGACGGTCTTGATGGCCATCATCGGGCCTTCGAAGGTGGACATGCCGTAGAAGGCCAGCGACACCACCAGGAAGCGCAGAATGGGGTCGGAGCGCAGCTTATGCCAGGCGCCGGACAGGCTCATCATGCCGTTGATCATGCCACCCCAGCTCGGAGCCAGCAGGATCAGGGACATGGCCATGCCGAGGGACTGGGCCCAGTCCGGCAGGGCGGTGTAGTGCAGGTGGTGAGGACCGGCCCAGATGTACAGGGTGATCAGCGCCCAGAAGTGCACGATGGACAAGCGATAGGAGTAGATCGGACGCTCGGCCTGCTTCGGCACGAAGTAGTACATCATCCCCAGGAAGCCGGTGGTGAGGAAGAAGCCCACGGCGTTGTGGCCGTACCACCACTGGATCATGGCGTCGGTGGCGCCGGCGTACAGGGAGTACGACTTGAAGGCGTAGACCGGAATTTCCATGCTGTTGACGATGTGCAGCATGGCGGTAACCAGGATGAAGCCGCCGAAGAACCAGTTGCCCACATAGATGTGCTTGGTCTTGCGCTTCATGATGGTGCCGAAGAAGACGACGGCGTAGGTGATCCAGACGATAGCCAGGAGGATATCGATCGGCCACTCCAGCTCAGCGTATTCCTTGGAGGAGGTGTAACCCAGCGGCAGGGTGATGACTGCCAGCACGATTACGGCTTGCCAACCCCAGAAGGTGAAGGCGGCCAGACTGTCGGATACCAGGCGAGCCTGGCAGGTGCGCTGCACCACGTAGTAGGAAGTGGCGAACAGTGCGCATCCGCCGAAGGCGAAGATCACCGCGTTGGTATGCAGGGGACGCAGGCGGCCGAAAGAGGTCCAAGGCAGGTTCAGGTTGAGTTCCGGCCACACGAGTTGTGCGGCGATGAACACGCCTAGACCCATCCCTATGACCCCCCAGATCACCGTCATAATGGCGAACTGGCGGACCACCTTATAGTTATAAGCAGTCTGACTGATTGCTGTGCTCATGCTAGGGGTTCCACGGTTAATGGAGTTTTTTGGGGACAAAAAATCGGCGGCAAGTATGGAGAAAGAGGGTAGCCATTGCAACGACACAAGCCGACACAATCCAGGCTGGGAAGCCCACTGGACAAGGATTTGCGGCTGTGCTGGCGGCTCTCTTCGGTGTGCCGTCGAAGCCTGATGTGCTCGCGTGAGAGGAAGGATCGCCTTGGAGTTGTAACAGGTGGCGACTGGAATGCAGCTTAGCCCATGTCAAAGCGAGGAGGGTGCAGCTGGTCGGAGAGGTGCGACACTGGGTCGCACTATATAAAAGGAGGGGTGGACACTTCCCTGTGTCCTGGGCACCCGGCTCAGGGTGCCATTTTGCGCAGCTTGCAGTTCGGCTCGAGAGCCTGGCTGCCTCGTTGGAGCTGCGCGTCCCTGCGCCGCTCCGACTTCGGGGTTATTTGATGGCCAGCTCCTGCTCCTTGCGGGAGAGGTTGTAGATATACGCAGCCAGGACGTGGACCTTGTCCTGACCCAGGTATTCCAGCTGGGCCGGCATCTGGCCGTTGCGGCCGTGACGGATGGTCTGCTGCAACTGGGCAAGGCTGGAACCGTAGATCCACCCGGCTGGATGGGTCAGGTCCGGAGCGCCCATGGCAGCCATGCCCTTGCCTTCGGCACCGTGACAGGCAACGCAGGTGGTGGCGAACAGCGACTTGCCGGCTTCCACATCCGCCTTGGTGTCTTCCGGCAGCTTCAGGCCGGCCAGGTCCTGGCGTACATAAGCGGCGACGTTTTTCACACCGGCATCACCCAGCACGTCACCCCAGGCAGGCATGGCAGCCATCCGGCCGTGAAGGATGGTGGTCTTGATGGTTTCCGGTTCTCCGCCCCAACGCCAGTTGCTGTCGGCGAGGTTGGGGAAGCCCAGGGCACCCTTGGCGTCCGAGCCATGGCAGATGGAGCAGTAGGTGGCGAACAGGCGGCCACCCATTTTCATGGCCTGCGGGTCCTGGGCCACTTCTTCGATGGACATGGCAGAGTAGCGGGCGAAGATCGGGCCGTACTGCTGGTCCGCCTTGCTGACTTCGCGCTGCCACTGGGATTCCTGGGTCCAGCCGTCGGCATAGCCGGGGAAGACGCCTTTCCAGTTGCCCAGGCCGGGGTAGAGCACCAGATAACCCGCAGCGAAGACCAGGGTGCCGATGAACAGCCAGAACCACCATTTGGGCAGCGGGTTGTCATATTCCTCGATGCCGTCGAAGGAATGACCCATGGTCTGGTCGGTGGTGCCTTTCGACTCGCCACGGCGGGTGGCGAAGATCAGCCAGGTCAGTGCCAGCAGGGTGAAGATGGTGAGCAGGGAGATGTACCAGCTCCAGAATGTGGTCATGCGCGGTTGCTCCTAGATTCGTTCCGGTCGTCATCGGCGAAGGGCAGATTCGCCGCTTCGTCGAAGCCCGCCTTGCGCTTGCCGCTGTAGGCCCAGCAGATCACTCCGAGGGTGGCGATCAGCACCAGCAGGGTGCCGAGGCCACGCAGGGTTCCGATGTCCATGGCCTACCTCTTGTTCTTCAGGCTGGTGCCCAGCACCTGCAGGTAGGCGACCAGGGCATCCATCTCGCTCTTGCCCTTGACGGCGGCCTGGGCGCCCGCGACGTCCTCCTCGGTGTAGGGCACGCCGAGGGTCTGCATGGCGCGGATCTTCGCGGCGGTGTCCTTGCCGTCCAGGGTGTTCTCCACCAGCCAGGGGTAGGCGGGCATCTTCGACTCCGGCACTACGTTGCGCGGGTTGTAGAGGTGCGCACGGTGCCAGTCGTCGGAGTAGCGGCCGCCAACGCGGGCCAGATCCGGACCGGTACGCTTGGAGCCCCACAGGAAGGGGTGATCCCAGACGCTCTCGCCAGCGACCGAGTAGTGGCCGTAACGCTCGGTTTCGGCGCGGAACGGACGGATCATCTGCGAGTGGCAGCCGACGCAGCCTTCGCGGATGTAGATGTCGCGACCTTCCAGTTGCAGGGCGGTATAGGGCTTCATGCCGTCGACCGGGTTGTTGGTCACGTCCTGGAAGAACAGCGGCACGATCTGCACCAGGCCGCCGATGCTCACGGCCAGGATCATGAACAACGCCAGGAGGCCGACGTTCTTCTCGAGTTTCTCGTGCTGTTTCATCAGTGGGCTCCTTGCGGGATCTGCGCAGCGGCGTCGTATTCAGCGGGCTCGGAGGCCTTGGCGGTACGCCAGGTGTTCCAGGCCATCAGGAACATGCCGCTGAGGAAGATGGCGCCACCGATGACGCGTACGACGAAGCCGGGGTGACTGGCTTCCAGGGCTTCGACGAAGGAGTAGGTCAGGGTGCCGTCCTCGTTGACTGCGCGCCACATCAGGCCCTGGGTGATGCCGTTGACCCACATGGAGGCGATGTACAGCACGGTACCGATGGTGGCCAGCCAGAAGTGGGCGTTGATCAGGCCGATGCTGTGCATCTGCTCGCGACCGAACACCTTGGGAATCAGGTGGTACAGGGAGCCGATGGACACCATGGCGACCCAGCCGAGGGCACCGGCGTGTACGTGGCCGATGGTCCAGTCGGTGTAGTGGGACAGGGCGTTGACGGTCTTGATGGCCATCATCGGGCCTTCGAAGGTGCTCATGCCGTAGAAGGCCAGCGACACCACCAAAAAGCGCAGGATGGGGTCGGAGCGCAGCTTATGCCAGGCGCCGGACAGGGTCATCATGCCGTTGATCATGCCGCCCCAGGAGGGCGCCAGCAGGATCAGGGACATCACCATGCCGAGGGACTGGGCCCAGTCCGGCAGGGCGGTGTAGTGCAGGTGGTGCGGGCCGGCCCAGATGTACACCGCGATCAGTGCCCAGAAGTGCACGATGGACAGGCGATAGGAATACACCGGGCGTTCGGCCTGTTTCGGCACGAAGTAGTACATCATCCCCAGGAAGCCGGCGGTGAGGAAGAAGCCCACGGCGTTGTGGCCGTACCACCACTGGATCATGGCGTCGGTCGCGCCGGAGTAGAGGGAGTAGGACTTGGTCAGGGTGACCGGGATCTCGAGGTTGTTCACCAAGTGGAGGATCGCCACGGTCAGGATGAATCCGCCGAAGAACCAGTTGCCCACATAGATGTGCTTGGTCTTGCGCTTGGCCACTGTCCCGAAGAAGACGATGGCGTAGCTGACCCAGACAATGGTGATCAGGATGTCGATCGGCCACTCCAGCTCGGCGTATTCTTTCGAGCTGGTCCAGCCCAACGGCAGGCTGATGGCCGCCAGCACGATGACCAGCTGCCAGCCCCAGAAGGTGAAGGCTGCGAGCTTGTCGGAGATCAGGCGGGTCTGGCAGGTGCGCTGCACCGCGTAGTAGCTGGTGGCGAACAATGCGCATCCGCCGAAGGCGAAGATCACTGCGTTGGTGTGCAGCGGGCGAAGTCGGCCGAAGCTCGTCCAGGGGAGGTTGAAGTTGAGGTCCGGCCAGGCCAGTTGTGCGGCGATGAGAACGCCGAGCCCCATCCCGACGATTCCCCAAACCACCGTCATGATGGCGAACTGGCGGACCACCTTGTAGTTATAGGCGGTGCTGCTTGCTGTGCTCATGTTATGGGCTTCCGTCCACGGTTTTTGAATTGCGCGGCAAGCATGGTGAAAGCCCATTTGGCGGCTATTGATCTGGATCAAGCGCCTACTATCGACGGAGAAGTCTGAATGCTGCTGTGGAACAGGCCTGTAGGCCCTGCTTCGTACACCCTCATCCTCGCTCATGGCGCAGGTGCGCCGATGGATAGCCCATTCATGGATGACATAGCGCAAAGGCTTGCCGCACGCGGCATTGCGGTGGCTCGCTTCGAGTTTCCCTACATGGCCGCCCGGCGGGAGGATGGACGTCGCCGTCCACCCAATCCCCAGGCCCGGTTGCTGGAGTGCTGGCGGGAGGTATATGCCCTTGTGCGACAGCAGGTCGCAGGGCCTCTGGCCATCGGTGGCAAGTCCATGGGCGGGCGCATGGCCAGCCTGCTGGCCGACGAACTGGGGGCCGATGCGCTGGTCTGCCTGGGATATCCCTTCCACGCCGTGGGCAAGGCGGACAAGCCCCGGGTCGCTCACCTGGCGGACCTGAAGACTCCGACCCTGATCGTCCAGGGCGAGCGCGATGCCATGGGGGATCGCCTGACAGTGGCGGGCTACAGCCTGTCGGATGCGATTCGCGTGCAATGGCTGGTGGCGGGGGATCACGACCTCAAGCCGCTAAAGGCGTCGGGCTTCAGCCATGAACAGCATCTGGATGAGGCGGCGGACTCGGTGGCCGCGTTTCTGGCGGGATGACGCCCCGGCTACTTGCGGGCGACTAGCAGATCCAGCACGCCACCACCGTCCTTGATGGTCTGCAGGATGATCTCGGAGCGGATATCGGTGACGCCATTGGCACGGTTCAACCGGTTCACGATGAAGTCCGAGAACTGCTTGAGGTTGCGCACCTGCACCCGCAGTACGTAGTTGCTGTGGCCGGTGACGATGTAGGCGGCTATCACTTCGGGCCAGCCCTGCACTTTCTGGACGAAGCGCTCGTGCCAGCCTTCCTCGTCCTGGCGCATGGAAACGTGGACCAGGGCTTCCAGCTCGACTCCCAGGCGCTCGGCATCCAGTACCGGGCGATAACCGCGGATGATGCCTTCATCTTCGAGGTTGCGCAGTCGGCGCAGGCAGGCCGACGGCGAAAGCGCGACCTTTTCTGCCAGTTCCTGATTGCTGATACGCCCGTTCTGCTGCAGGCAGAGCAGAATGCGCAGGTCGGTGTTATCCAGGTTCAATTGAAGATTATTCTCTTGTTATGCGTATATTTAGAATTATATGCGAATGGATTGAGATAACACCGCAAAGATAACACGAAAATTCGATAGGCCTTGCAGCATGATTTTCCTCGCTTGAAGAGGAGGATGAACATGCACGACGGCAAGGTCCTATGGGACATCAGCCCGCCGCTGAACAGCAGTACCCCCACCTGGCCGGGTGACACGCCTTTCCAGGAGGAGCGCTGCTGGCAGATCGACGACCACTGTCCGGTCAATGTCGGGCGCATAACCCTGTCGCCTCACACCGGCGCCCACGCCGATGCACCGCTGCACTACGACGCAGCGGGCGCGGCCATTGGTGCTGTCGAGCTCGAGCCCTATCTCGGGCCTTGCCGGGTCATTCATTGCGTGGATGCCGGGCCGTACGTTCTGCCCGTGCAATTGGCTTCGCATCTTGACGGGGTGCCACCACGAGTACTGATCCGCACTTGGCGGCAGGCGCCGGATGTCTGGCCGAAGTGCTTCGCCGCCATCCACCCCGACAGCATCGAGCTCCTGGCCCATCACGGCGTAATGCTGGTGGGCACCGACACGCCCTCCCTGGACCCACAGGACAGCAAGAGCCTCGATGCCCACCACGCTGTGGCGCGCCACCGCATGGCCATCCTCGAAGGCCTGATGCTGGATGAGGTTCCGCCCGGCGATTACGAGCTGATCGCCCTCCCGCTCAAGTTCACCCATCTCGACGCCAGCCCGGTTCGTGCCGTGCTGCGTCGTCACGCGAATTAGGAAACGACCATGACAACAAGAGAAGACTGCCTAGCCCTCGATGCCCGTGATCCGCTGGCCGCATTGCGTGAGGATTTCGCCCTGCCCGAGGGGGTGATCTACCTCGACGGAAACTCCCTGGGTGCCCGCCCGAAGGCGGCGCTGGATCGCGCCCGCCAGGTAGTGACGGACGAGTGGGGCGAGGGCCTGATCGGCAGTTGGAACAGCGCCGGCTGGCGTGGTCTGCCCGAGCGTCTGGGCAACAAGCTGGCCCCCCTGATCGGTGCCGGAAAAGACGAAGTGGTGATCACCGATACCACTTCCATCAACCTCTTCAAGGTGCTGGTAGCCGCCCTGCGGGTTCAGGCCGACCGCGACCCGTCGCGCAAGGTGATCGTCTCCGAGACCAGCAACTTCCCAACCGATATCTATATGGCCGAAGGCCTGGCCGACATGCTGCAACAGGGCTACAGCCTGCGTCTCGTGGATCGCCCGGAAGACCTGCCGGCGGCGATCGGCAACGACACCGCCGTGGTGATGATCACCCAGGTGAACTACAAGACCGGCTACCTGCACGACATGGCCGCGCTCACCGCACTGGCCCACGAATGCGGCGCGCTGACCATCTGGGACCTCTGCCACTCGGCCGGCGCGGTGCCAGTGGACCTCAAGGCCGCAGACGCAGACTACGCCATCGGCTGCACCTACAAGTACCTGAACGGCGGCCCCGGATCACCAGCCTTCGTCTGGGTTTCTCCGGCGCTGAGGGAACTTGTCTGGCAGCCCCTGTCCGGCTGGTGGGGGCATGCTCGACAGTTCGGCATGGAGCCCCGTTACGAGCCGGCACCCGGTATCGGCCGCTACCTCTGCGGTACCCAGCCCGTCACGTCCCTGGCCCTGGTCGAGTGCGGTCTGGATAGCTTCGCCAAGACCGATATGGCTGCCTTGAGGAAAAAGTCTCTGGCCCTGACCGACCTCTTCATCGAGCTCGTCCGGGCACGCTGCGCGGAGCATCCACTGACCCTGGTGACACCGCTGGAACATGCCCGTCGGGGCAGCCATGTGAGCTTCGAGCACCCTGAAGGCTACGCGGTCATCCAGGCGCTGATCGACCGGGGCGTCATCGGCGACTACCGCGAACCGCGAATCATGCGTTTTGGCTTCACGCCGCTCTACACCCGCTTCGTCGATGTCTGGGACGCCGCAGAAACCCTCGGCGAGGTGCTCGACAGCGGAGTCTGGCGCGAAGAGCGCTTCATGACCCGCAAGCAGGTGACCTGAGCCCCGAACCACAAGCCCTTGCCCAGGGCGCCATCTCCCGGGATGGCGCCCAGCCTCGACCCGATAAACACAACAAGAGGTTGAATACATGAAGTTGAATCCGTCGTCGGCGTGCCCATTACTGCTGCTCGGTGCCTTGAGCCCTTACCTGATGGCCGGGGAGGCCGAGGGTGGTTTCCTCGACGACAGTCGCCTGGTCCTGACCCAGCGAAATTTCTATTTCCATCGCAACATCCTCAACAATCCGGGTGGGCAGAATTACCGCGAAGAGTGGGCCCACGGGATGATCCTGGATTACAGCTCCGGCTTTACCCGGGGGACCGTCGGTTTCGGTATCGATGCCTACGCCAATCTGGGGCTGAAGCTCGATAGCAGCGGTGCGCGTACCGGCACTGATCTGCTTCCGGTGGATGCCGAAGGAAGGCCCGAGGACGAGTACTCGGAAGTGGGCGCCGCAGTGAAAGTTCGTGTTTCACGCAGCGAGCTGAAGTACGGCAGCCAGGCCCCCATGAACCCGGTGTTCGGCACGGGCAACGCGCGTTTGTTCACTCCCATGGCCATCGGTTTTTCGCTGAATAGTCGAGAGATCGACGACCTGCTCGTGGATGCCGGCCATTTCACCGCTGGCAATGACGGCAACTCCACCAACTCCGATGGGGCGCTCAAGGCGCTCTACGCCCAGGTAGAAACGCGCCGGGTCGACTACGCAGGGCTGAGCTGGACGCCCGCCAATGGCACCAGCCTCTCCGTTTATGGATCGCGCTTCGATGACATCTGGCAGCAGTACTACGCCAGTGCCAGCCAGCGCCTGGACTTCGACCGGGGCCAGGCCCTGACGATTGACCTGAATCTTTACCGCACCCTCGACCAGGGACAGCAGCGTGCCGGTGAGATCGACAACACCACCTGGTCCCTGTCCGGCCGCTACAGCCAAGGCCCCCACGCTTTGACCCTGGCCTACCAGCGAGTGCATGGCGACGAGCCGTTCGACTACCTGGGCTTCGATCGCCAGCCCGGAACCTCGATCTTCCTCGCCAACTCGGTTCAGGTGCTCGACTTCAACGCTCCCAACGAACGCTCCTGGCAACTGCGATACGACCTGGACCTGGCGGCCTTCGGCGCGCCCGGCCTCAGCTTCATGACCCGTTACATCAATGGCGACCACATCGACGACAGCCACTACCGAGGCGGTCCGAACGGCGCCTATGGGCGCTACGGCGAAGACGGAAAGCGCTGGGAGCGTGATATCGAGCTGCGCTACGTCGTGCAGTCCGGCTCGGCGAAAGACCTCTCTGTCCGTCTGCGCCAGGCCAGCATCCGCTCCACCGAGGAGGTGGGCCGTGCCGATACCGCCGACAACAACGAACTGCGGGTGATCATCGAATACCCGCTGCAGCTGCTATGACGCCTGCCACAACGACAAGACATACGAGGCACAAGATGACCAACAAGACTGGATTCGCCGCAATCGCGGCCCGTGAGCAGGGGCTCAAGCGCCAGCTCACTTCGGCGCAGATGAGCATGATTGCCATTGGCGGCGCCATCGGCACCGGGCTCTTCATGGGTAGCAGCTTCGCTATCGGCTTTGCCGGGCCGGGCGTGCTCATCAGCTATTCCATCGGTGCGTTCATCGCACTGTTGCTGATGGGTTGCCTGGCGGAAATGACCGTGGCCCATCCCACCTCCGGCTCCTTCGGCGCCTACGCCGAGTACTACCTAGGCCCGATGGCCGGATTCCTGTTGCGCTATGCCTACTGGGCGGCCATCGTCCTGGCCGTCGGCACCGAAGTCACCGCCATCGCCCTGTACATGAAGTACTGGTTCCCCGAGGTCGCGGGCTGGGTGTGGATCCTGCTGTTTTCTTCCGTGCTGATTCTGACCAACGCCATCAGCGTGAAGGTGTTCGGCCATTTCGAATATTGGTTCTCGGCGATCAAGATCAGCGCCATCCTTGCCTTCATCCTGGTGGGAGCGTGGCTGGTGTTCGGTGGCCAGCATCCGGAATACGGGTTCCATCATTACGTTGCAAATGGCGGCTTCATGCCCCACGGCCTGTCAGGTGTCTGGATCGCCGTCATCATCGCCATCTTCAGCTACCTCAGTATTGAGATGATCGCGGTGGCGGCCGGTGAGGCGGAGCAACCGGAAGTGGCGGTGAAGAATGCCTTCCGCGTGACCATGGTGCGGCTGGTGGTGTTCTACATTCTCACCCTGGCGCTGATCCTCGCGATGGTGCCCTGGGACCAGTCGGGGCAGGGGGCCCAGAGTCCATTCGTCACCGTGATGCAGCAGGTGGGCATCCCCGGCGCGACGGGCCTGATCAACTTCGTGATCCTGGTGGCGGCGATCTCGGCGATGAACAGCCAGCTCTACACCACCACGCGGATGATGTTCAGCCTTTCCCGTGCGGGGCATGCACCAAAGGCCATGGGCCGGTTGAGCAGCGCCGGTGTGCCGTTGAACGCTCTGGCGATGTCCTGCACCGGTATTGCCCTGGCGACCCTGATCAATCTGGCGTTCCCGGAAGAGTCCTTCATGCTGATGATGGCCATTTCCATCTTCGGCGCGTTGTTTGCCTGGATGATGATTTTCCTGACGCACTACCGTTTCCGCCGTTACCACGAGCGTCACGGCAATGCGCCACTGTCCTTCCGCATCTGGGCGACGCTGCTGGGGCTCGGATTGATGTTGGCGATTCTGCTGACCACCGCCTTCGTTCCGGCTTTCCGCATGACCCTGGTGTTTGGTGTGCCTTTCCTCGCACTGCTGGCGCTGGCCTATCAGCTGTATTTCCGCCAGGGCAAGGAAGAGATTCGGGAAGGGCAGGAGGCCTGAAGGTTCGCTGAGGGGCAGCTTGATAGGGCCCCTGTGCAGAAGAAGGGCGCCTATACAACCGTGTGAAAACCCAAAGAGCGCCAGATCCTGATCATTGACCGATCATTTCTGGCGCCTTCACGCTCATTCAGGGTCTGATTGATCCTGAGACTCCTGAAGATTTCGTGTAACAACGACCTCTTCAGGAGTGAGCGGGAGTTTTCACGCAGTCTGTTTCGGCGCCCTTTCGTATAGGCCGGGTCAACGGTTGAACCTGTCCACCAGGGAATATTGCCCCTGGGCGGTATGGGTCAGCTCCTCGCTGAGCTGTGCCGTGCGCTGGGCCTCGCCAGATGTCTGGTCAGCCAGGTGGGCGATGCTGCTGATGCTCTGGTTGATCTGCTCGGCCACCGCGCTCTGCTCCTCGGTGGCGGCGGCGATCTGGTCGGCCATGTCGGCGATATTGGCGACGGCCTCGCTGATGCCCACCAGTGCCTGGTCGGCCTGGAGCACGCGCTCGACGCCTTCGTCCGCCTGGCGACGACCATGCTCCATGGTGTGCACTGCTTCTTCTGCGGTCTTCTGCAACTGGGCGATCAGTTGATGGATTTGCCCGGTGGATTCGGCCGTGCGCTGGGCGAGCTGACGCACCTCGTCGGCGACCACGGCGAAGCCGCGGCCCATCTCGCCGGCGCGGGCGGCCTCGATGGCGGCGTTGAGTGCCAGCAGGTTGGTCTGGTCGGCGATGCCTTTGATCACATCCACCACGCCGCCGATCTCGTTGCTGTCCTGGGCCAGTCGCGTGACGGTTTCGCCCGCCTCACCCACGGACTGAGAAAGGCGCTGGATGGCTTCGCGGGTTTCGGCGGCGATGTCGCGGCCCTGGCTGGTCAGGCGGTTGGCTTCCTGGGTGGCATCGGCGGTGCGTTGCACGTTGTTGGCCACTTCCTGAGTGGTGGCGGCCATCTGGTTCACCGCGGCGGCGACCTGCTCGGTTTCCACGCGCTGGCGTTCCAGGCCGTTGGAGCTGTTGTGGGCCAGCACATCGGCCTGGCGTGCCTGGTGGGTCAGGTGTTCGGCGGTGTCCTGGAGGCGGGTCAGACAGGTCTTCAGGCGCGCCTCCTGGCTGAGCATGGCCATTTCCAGGCGTGCCTGCACACCACGGCTGTCGGTGTACATCTGCGCGATCAGCGGGTCTGAGGTGGCCTGCTCGGCCAGGCTCAGCAGGCGCTTGATGCCACGGTTCTGCCAGGCCAGGCCGATCAGTCCGAGCGGCACCGAAAGCAGGGCGGCGAGGAGGAAGCCCCAGTGGGAGTTCAGCCAGGCGCCGATGAGGAAACCGATCTGGCTGATGAGAATGAACGGCAGCCAGTCCTGCAGCACCGGCAGCCACTTGTCGCGGCGCGGGATGGCGGGCTTGCCGGCATTGATGCGCTTGTAGAGGGCCTCGGCGCGGCGGATCTGCTCGGCGGTTGGCTTGATCCGCACCGACTCGTAGCCGGTGACCTGGCTGCCTTCGAAGATGGGCGTGACGTAGGCATTCACCCAGTAGTGGTCGCCGTTCTTGCAGCGGTTCTTCACCACGCCCATCCATTGGCGCCCTTGCTTCAGGGTCGACCACATGTGGGCGAACACGGCGGGCGGCACGTCAGGGTGGCGGACCAGATTGTGGGGTGAACGAACCAGCTCGTCGCGGCTGTAGCCGCTGATGTCGATGAAGGCTTCGTTGACGTAGGTGATGACGCCTTTGCTGTTTGTCGTGGAGATCAGGCGTTGCTCGGCCGGGAAGCTACGCTCCCGCTGGGTAACAGGTTGGTTGTTTCTCATGGGTATCCATCCGCAAGGCTTACATCATCTATCGGCATTAGGGCGCCAAGGTTGAGCCTTTTTTCGGTGCGCCAGTGTACTCGGATTTCAGCCTTGTCCGGTCGATAGCCCAGAGTGGAATGGTTCGATTGTCGCCCGTGCGGTTGGCACGGGGGCGATGGGCGACGGCCTGCGACGTCCAAAGTATCGAAACGCTCCGGACGTCGCAGGCACGGTAGGTGCCGGGTGTGCTTCAGCCGGCCAGCAACTGCCGCAGTACGTAGTGGAGAATGCCGCCGGCCTTGAAGTACTCGACCTCGTTAAGGGTGTCGATACGGCACAACAGCTCGGCCTTGTCCTTGGAGCCGTCCTCGCGGGTGATTTCCAGGTGCAGGGTCATCTGTGGACGCAGACTGGCGCCAGCCAGGCCGAGGATGTCCAGGGTTTCCCGGCCGGTCAGCTTGAGACTCTTGCGGTCCTGGCCGTCCTTGAATTGCAGCGGCAGCACGCCCATGCCGACCAGGTTGGAACGGTGGATGCGCTCGAAGCTCTCGGCGATCACCGCCTTGACCCCCAGCAGGTTGGTGCCCTTGGCCGCCCAGTCGCGGGAGGAGCCTGTGCCGTATTCCTTGCCTGCGATCACCACCAGCGGGGTGCCTTCGGCCTGGTAGCGCATGGCGGCGTCGTAGATGGAGAGTTTCTCACCGCTGGGCACATGCAGCGTATTGCCGCCTTCCTCGCCGCCGAGCATCTCGTTGCGGATGCGGATGTTGGCGAAGGTGCCGCGCATCATCACTTCATGGTTGCCCCGCCGCGAGCCATAGGAGTTGAAGTCCGCCGGGGCCACGCCGTGTTCGCGCAGGTAGTGCCCGGCAGGGCTGTCGGCCTTGATGTTGCCGGCAGGGGAGATGTGGTCGGTGGTGACCGAATCGCCCAGCAGGGCCAGGATGCGGGCCTGGCGCACGTCTTCAATCCTGGGCGGTGCGCCGGTGATGTCGGCGAAGAAGGGCGGATGCTGGATATAGGTCGAGTCCGCCTGCCACTCGTAGGTGTCGGACTCCGGCACCTTGATCGCCTGCCATTTTTCGTCGCCGGCGAAGACCTCGGCGTACTCCTTGCGGAACATCGCGGTGTCCACCTTCTGGATGGCCGCTGCGATTTCCTGCTGGCTTGGCCAGACGTCCTTGAGATAGACCGGCTGGCCATCCTTGCCCTGGCCCAGGGGCTGGCTGGCGAGGTCCAGGCGCACGCTGCCAGCCAGGGCATAGGCGACCACCAGGGGCGGGGATGCCAGCCAGTTGGCCTTGACCAGCGGGTGCACCCGGCCTTCGAAATTGCGATTGCCGGAGAGCACCGAGGCCACCGTCAGGTCCGCTTGCTGGATGGCTTTCTCGATGGGCTCGAGCAGGGGACCGGAGTTGCCGATGCAGGTGGTGCAGCCGTAGCCCACCAGGTTGAAACCGAGCTGATCCAGGTAAGGCGTCAGTCCTGCCGCACGGAAGTACTCAGTCACCACCTTGGAGCCGGGCGCCAGGGAGGACTTCACCCAGGGCTTGCGGGTCAGGCCCTTTTCCACCGCCTTCTTCGCCAGCAGGCCGGCGGCCATCATCACACTGGGGTTGGAGGTGTTGGTGCAGGAGGTGATGGCGGCGATGACCACGGCGCCGTCTTCGAGACTGAAACTTTCACCATCGTCGAGCTTCACCGCGGCGCTGCCGGCGCCGGTCGCGCCAGCGGCTTTGAGCTGCAGGCCGAGCAGGTCGTCGAAGGCCCTGGGCACCTGGGGCAGTGGTACGCGGTCCTGTGGGCGGCGGGGGCCGGCCAGGCTGGCTTCGACGCTGCCGAGGTCCAGGGACAGGGCGTCGGTGAATGCCGGCTCATGGCCGGGTTCGCGCCACAGGCCCTGGGCCTTGCTGTAGGCCTCCACCAGTTGCACGGTCTCGTCCGGGCGGCCGGAAAGGCGCAGGTAACCCAGGGTGATGTCGTCCACCGGGAAGAAGCCGCAGGTAGCGCCATATTCCGGCGCCATGTTGGCAATGGTGGCGCGGTCGGCCAGGGGCAGGTCGGCCAGGCCATCGCCGTAGAACTCGACGAATTTCCCTACTACGCCTTTCTTGCGCAGCATCTGGGTGACGGTCAGAACCAGGTCGGTGGCGGTAATGCCTTCGCGCAACTTGCCGGTGAGCTTGAAGCCGATGACCTCGGGAATCAGCATCGACACCGGCTGGCCGAGCATGGCGGCCTCCGCTTCGATACCACCCACGCCCCAACCAAGCACACCGAGGCCGTTGATCATGGTGGTGTGGGAGTCGGTGCCCACCAGGGTATCGGGGAAGGCATAGGTCAGGCCGTCTTCCTCGCGTGTCCAGACGGTGCGGCCCAGGTATTCCAGGTTGACCTGATGGCAGATGCCAGTGCCCGGCGGCACCACGCTGAAATTGTCGAAAGCCCGCTGGCCCCAGCGCAGGAAGGCATAGCGCTCGCCGTTGCGTTGCATCTCGATTTCGACGTTCTGTTCGAATGCGGATTGGGAGGCGAAGCGGTCCACCATCACCGAGTGGTCGATCACCAGGTCCACCGGTGACAGCGGGTTGATCCGCTGCGGGTCGCCGCCGGCCGCCGCCACGGCCGCGCGCATGGCGGCCAGGTCCACCACTGCTGGCACACCGGTGAAGTCCTGCATCAGCACACGGGCGGGACGGTATTGGATTTCGCGATCCGACCTGCGTGGGCCGAGCCAGTCAGCCAGGGCCTTGAGGTCGGTGGCGCTGACAGTTTCGCCGTCCTCCCAGCGCAGCAGGTTCTCCAGCAGCACTTTCATCGACATGGGCAGTTTGTCGATCTCACCCAGCCGTTTGGCGGCTTCGGGCAGGCTGAAGTAGTGGTAGGTCTTGCCGGCGACTTCGAGGCTGCGTCGGCAGTTCAAGCTATCCAGGGAAGACATCGGGATTTCTCCTTGAGGCCCACACGGCATGGGCCGGCTGCTCTTGCGGAAACTGAAAAGCTAGCTCTCGATGGGCGGTCTCGCCATTTCAACCGACCGGCTGGGTGGCGCCGGGTTCCCCTGTTCAAGGCGTCCGGTTGTAGGAAATTCACCTCCTGACTGTGTGAAAACGGGCCTCGCGCAACTATAGTGCGCGCCCAGGAGGAGCCCACCCGATGAACACCATGCTGTTGCACTGCCGCCCCGGATTCGAGGGGGAGGTCTGTGCCGAGATTTCCGAACTCGCCGCCCACCTCGAGGTGGCCGGCTACGCCAAGGCCAAGCCGAACAGTGCCTGCGCCGAGTTCATTTGCAGCGAACCCGGCGGCGCCGAACGGATGATGCGCAAGCTGCGTTTCAACCAGTTGATCTTCCCGCGCCAATGGGCGCGCGGCGAGTACGTGGAGTTGCCGGAAACCGACCGCATCGGCGTGCTGCTGGAGGCGCTGGCCGACTATCCGGCGTGCGGCAGCCTCTGGCTGGAGGTGCTGGACACCAATGAAGGCAAGGAGCTGTCCACCTTCTGCCGAAAGTTCGAAAAGCCCCTGCGCGCTGCCTTGAGCAAGGCCGGCAAGCTCAAGGACGATCTCAGGTTGCCGCGCCTGCTGCTGACCTTCCGCAGTGGCCGCGAGGCGTTCGTCGGCTTGGCCGAGCCGAACAACTCGGCGCTCTGGCCCATGGGCATCCCGCGCCTGAAGTTTCCCCGCGAGGCACCGAGCCGCTCCACCCTCAAGCTGGAAGAGGCCTGGCACCACTTCATTCCGCGGGCCGACTGGGACAAGCGCCTGGCACCGGGGATGACCGCCGTGGACCTGGGCGCCGCACCGGGCGGCTGGACCTGGCAGCTGGTGCAGCGGGAAATCAAGGTCACCGCCGTCGACAACGGCCCGATGGCCGAGAGCCTGATGTACTCCGGTTTCGTCGAACACCAGCGCGCCGACGGCTTCACCTTCAAGCCGCGCCGGCCGGTGAACTGGATGGTCTGCGACATCGTCGAGAAACCCGCGCGCACTGCAGCGCTGATCGAAACCTGGCTGGGCGAGGGCTGGTGCCAGGAAGCGGTGGTCAACCTCAAGCTGCCGATGAAACAGCGCCATGCCGAGGTGCAGAAGCTGCTGTCACGTATCGACACAGGGCTGAAGGCCAGGGGGCTGAAAGTCTCCATAGCCTGCAAGCAGCTCTATCACGACCGCGAGGAAGTGACCTGCCACCTGCGCAGGTTGTAAGGGCCAGAGGCCGACCATCGGCCGGGAGCCTCGTAGGAGTCAGCTTGCTGGCGAACAGGGGCCATTCGCTGGCAAGCCAGCTCCTACAGCGACATCCGCTCCACCCAGTAGCTCTGCTTGTGCCCTCGCGCCTGGTATTCGGCCATCAGACGCTCGGCTTCGTCGCGGGTCAGCCGATCCCGCAGGACGAACACGTTTCCGTTGTCATCCAGTCGCTTGACGCACCACTCCTGCACAGGGGAATCCGGCATGGCGTGCCCTCCGGGAAAGCCTCATGCTGCGCCGCATTTCATCGGTTGGCGAGGCGCATCGAGGGGCTGCTGACGGGGATGACCCGTCCCGGGCTGTGAGCCGCTGTGGCCGGATGTCGCGGCGAGGGCGACAAGGCTGTGCGTCCATGCGGCTTTGCGCCACAATAGCCGGCAGTTTTCGGAGTACCCCATGTCCCAGCAACCTGATGCCATTCTCGACGCCACCGGCCTGAATTGTCCCGAACCGGTGATGATGCTTCACAACAAGGTGCGCGACCTGCCCGCCGGCGGCCTGCTCAAGGTGATCGCCACCGACCCTTCCACGCGCCGCGACATCCCCAAGTTCTGCGTCTTCCTCGGCCATGAACTGCTGGACCAGTCGGAAGAGGCGGGTACCTACTTCTACTGGATACGCAAGAAGACCGACTGACGACCTTCTACTTCGCTTATGGCTCGAACATGAACCCGGCGCGCATGCGCAGCCGTGGCCTGGAGCTCAGCTAGGCGCCGCCAACGGGGCGTAGCTGTTGTTGTAGGAGCGAGCTCTGCTCGCGAAGCTTTCCGGGATTGGCCCATTCGCCAGCAAGCTGGCTCCTACAGCGTTATCCCACGTATCCAGGGCCCGTGTCCGTTACCTCCTGATCCTTGCCCGTGCGCTGCGCGTCAGGCGCACGCTGAGCAGCACCGCGGCACAGGTCAGCCCCACCACCAGGCCCTGCCAGAGCCCCTTGGGTCCGCTCGGTTCGCCCAGCCAGTGGGAGAGCCCGAGGGCGTAGCCCACCGGTAGGCCGATGCCCCAATAAGCGAAGAGGGTGATGATCATGGTCGCGCGGGTGTCCTGGTAGCCGCGCAAGGCGCCAGCGGCGGCGACCTGGATGGCGTCGGAGAACTGGAACAGCGCGGAATAGACGATCAGCATGGCCGCCACGGCAATCACCGCAGGGTCCGGCGAGTACATCGTCGCGATCGCCTCGCGGCACAGCAGCATCAGGCTGGCCGACAGGCAGGCATAGGCCAGCGCCGCGCCGATGCCGACGCCGGCCGCGAAGCGCGCCGCACGGGGCTCTCCACGCCCGAGGGCCTGACCGACGCGCACGGTGACGGCCATCGCCAGGGCGTAGGGGATCATGAAAACCAGTGCGCTGAAGTTAAGGGCGATCTGGTGACCGGCGACCACCGTGGCGCCGAGGCCGCCGATCAGCAGGGCGATCACGGCGAAGATGCTCGATTCGGCGAATACCGCGATGCCAATGGGCCCGCCCACCGAGAGCAGGCGTTTGATTACCGGCAGTTGCGGCTTGTCGAAGCGTTCGAACAACCGGCTCGGCCGGTAGACCGGGGCACGGGATACCCATCCCAGCATGCCCAGCAGCATGAACCACATCACCGTGCCGCTCGCCCAGCCGCAGCCGACGCCGCCCATGGCGGGCATGCCCAGGTGGCCGTAGATCAGGATGTAGTTCAACGGAATGTTCAGCAGCAGGCCGCAGATGCCCAGCACCATGCTCGGCCGGGTGCGCCCCAGGCCATCGCTGAAGCAGCGCAGCACATAGTAGAGGGCCACGGCGGGGAAGCCGAAGGCGATGCCCTGCAGGTAGCCCATGGCCGGGGCGATGAGATCCTGGTCGACGCCCATCAGTTGCAGCACCGGCCGGGCATTGAGCAGCACGAGCGCGCCGGCCAGGCCCACGGCCAGGGCGAGCCACAGGGCCTGGCGCACCAGCGGGCCGATTTCTTCCTGCCGGTTGCCGCCGAAGCGTTCGGCCACCTTGGCGGTGGTGGCCAGCAGGGTGCCGGTCATCAGCAGGAATACCGGAATCCAGATGGAGTTGCCGAGGGCCACGGCGGCCAGGTCACGTGGGCTGACGCGACCGGCCATCACGGCATCGACGAACCCCATGGCGGTATTGGAGATCTGGGCGACCATGATCGGCGCCGCCAGCTTGAGCAGTGCGCGCAGCTCCGCGCTGGCGCGGCTGAAACGGGATTGGGCGTGGGACACGGAAAGTTCCATATCGATAAGTCATCCTCCGGGCGTACCGGTGGTGTCCATGAAAAGAGTGGCTGACAGGAATTCGGGCGTTGCCTGGTCGCGACGAGCTCGCGACGGCGCACTGTCCCAGCCTTTGCAGGAGAGGCTGCCGGCGGAACGGGACGTGGAGGCTGAGGGGTGGCTAGTCTACGCCCTGACACAATGGTCAGAAAAGAGGGCGGCCGCCCCGTGACACGGGCGTCCGACAGGGGGATTGCGTAGAATGGCGGTCTCTCTGCTGGAGCCTGTCATGCGAATAGTTGCCGACGAAAACATTCCCCTGGTCGATGCCTTCTTCGGCGGCCTGGGCGACATCCGTCGCCTGCCGGGCCGCGCCATCGACGCTGCCTCCCTGGCCGACGCCGACCTGCTGCTGGTGCGCTCGGTGACCCGGGTCGATAGCACCCTCCTGGCGGGTACGCCGGTGCGCTTCGTTGGCACCTGCACCATCGGCACCGACCACCTCGATCTAGAATATTTCGCCCAGGCCGGCATCGGCTGGTCCAGTGCGCCCGGCTGCAACGCGCGCGGCGTGGTGGATTACGTGCTGGGCTGCCTGCTGGTGCTGGCCGAGGACGAGGGCGTCGACCTTGCCTCGCGCACCTTCGGCGTAGTGGGCGCCGGCCAGGTGGGCGGGCGCCTGGTGGATGTGCTGCGCGGACTCGGCTGGCGGGTGCTGGTCTGCGATCCGCCGCGCCAGGCGGTCGAAGGGGGGGATTTCGTCGATCTGGAAACCATTCTCCGCGAGTGCGACGCCATCAGCCTGCACACGCCGCTGGACGCAGGCGGCGACCATCCGACCCATCACCTGCTGGATGCCAGCCGCCTGGAGCGCCTGCGGCCCGGCGCCTGGCTGATCAATGCCAGCCGTGGCGCGGTGGTGGACAACCAGGCCCTGCGCGCGCTGCTGGAGCGTCGTTCCGACCTGCGCGCGGTGTTGGATGTGTGGGAGGGCGAACCCCAGGTGGACCTGGCGCTGGCGCATCTGTGCCGCATCGCTACGCCGCACATCGCCGGCTACAGCCTGGACGGCAAGCTGCGCGGTACCGCGCAGATCTATCAGGCCTGGTGCCGTTTCAGCGGGCAGGTGGAAAGCGTGCAGCTGGACGAGTTGCTGCCCGCCTCCTGGCTGGATGAGCTGACCCTGGATGCCGGCGCCGACCTGAACTGGGCCCTGGCGACCCTGTGCCGTGTGGTGTATGACCCGCGCCGCGACGATGCGGATTTCCGCCGTAGCCTGGTGGGAGATGAAGCCCGGCGTCGCGCGGCCTTCGATGCCCTGCGCAAGCACTATCCGGTGCGGCGGGAAATCGACGGTCTGCGGGTACGATTGAAGGGAGATGCGCCTCGCTTGGCGGGAATCGTCCGGGCGCTGGGGGCGGAGCTGCTGTAGGAATCGGCCCGGGATTGCCCCGGGCGAGGGCGAATCAGGCCTGTTTCCGCTCGGACTGCAGTTGCTTGTGCAGCTCCTGGCAGGCGCGCTGGATCATGGTTTCGGTAATCGGAATCTCGCGGCCCTGGGCATCGATGATCGCGCCGCCAACCCGGCGGCGTTGCTGCAGCGGAATCACGCGGAGATCGGAATTACTGTCGTGCAAGCTCATGGCCTGTCTCCTCTTCAGGTGGTGCGCGCAGTCTAGGAAGGGTAGATGAACACGCAGTGACAGCCGGCGTCAGCAGTACGCCGGAAAAACGAAAGACCAGGAAACACTAGCAGCTGTTGTGCCAATCGCTAGCGTCCTGGTCCTGGTGGATGGACCCCCTGCGCGGGGCGAGAGTTCAGTTCGAGGTAAGCATGTCCTTGTTCCATATGGGCCTGATCATCAATCCCCTGGCCGGTCTGGGTGGCCCCGCCGCGCTCAAGGGCAGTGACGGTGTCGCCGTACAGGCCCTTGCCAGAGGCGCCGAGCCGCGGGCCGCAGCGCGCACCCGGCTGGCGCTGGAATGCCTGTTGCCGCTCGTCGGGCGCATCCAATTCCTCACCTTTCCCGGCCCCATGGGCGCCGACCTGCTGGCGGAGATGGGCTTTGCCCACAGGGTGCTGGGGCACCTCGACGGCCCGCTGACCTGTGCCGACGACACCCGTCACGCCGTCGAAGCCCTGCAGGACGCCGGTGTCGCCCTGATTCTCTTCGCCGGCGGCGATGGCACGGCGCGGGATGTCAGTTCCGCGGTGCGCGAGGGGCAGCCGGTTCTGGGGATTCCCGCCGGGGTGAAGATCCACTCCGGGGTTTACGCCATCAGTCCGCGCGCGGCCGGCGAACTGGCGCGGCGTCTGGTGGAGGGCGGGCTGGTGCGCCTGGCCAGTGGCGAGGTCCGTGACCTGGACGAGAGCGCCCTGCGCGACGGCAAGGTGGCGGCGCGCTGGTATGGCGAGCTGACGGTCCCCGTGGAAGGCCACTACATGCAGCACGTCAAGCAAGGCGGCATGGAGTCGGAAGAGCTGGTGCTGGTGGATCTGGCCGACTGGCTGAACGACAGCTGGGAAGAGGGTGTGCGTTACGTGTTCGGCCCGGGCTCCACCCTCCACGGTCTGGCGGCCAACCTGGGGCTGGAAACCACGCTGCTGGGGGTCGATGTGATCGAGAATGGTGCAGTGATCGCCCGTGATGTGACCGAGTCCCGGCTCTTCGAGCTGGTGGACGGCCACCCGGCGCGGCTGCTGGTCACTGCCATCGGCGGCCAGGGCCACATCATCGGGCGCGGCAACCAGCAGATCAGCCCGCGGGTGTTGCGCGCCATAGGCCTGGATCACCTCCGGGTAGTGGCCACCAAGCGCAAACTGGGCACCCTGGAAGGCCGGCCGCTGCTGGTGGACAGTGGCGATCCGGCCCTGGATGAAGCCTTCCCCGACGCTGTGCGGGTCTGGGCCGGCTACAAGGAAGAGCTGCTCTATCCCCTGGGCTGGTGGGGCGACCCGGACTGAGGCCGTTCGCCCGCTTGTGGGGAGATCGGCTACCATCGACGACAGTTTCCCGCGGTTGCAGGAGCATCGTGATGGATGCCGGGCAATACCCTCCCCATGTCGGCCCCGGAGAGCGCGTTGTGCTCTTCGACGGGGTGTGCAGGCTCTGCAATGGCTGGGCGAAGTTCCTGATCCGTCATGACCGGGCGCGGACCATCAAGCTCGCCTCGGTGCAATCGGCGGAAGGTCAGGCGATCCTGCGCTGGTTCGGCTTGCCTGCCGACAGCTTCGCGACCCTGCTCTATGTCGAAGGGGCTGAGCTGTTCGTCCGTTCCGAGGCCATTGCACGAATCCTGCGCCAGTTGCCGGCGCCCTGGCCGTTGCTGGCGATCTTCCGTTTCCTGCCGCTGGGATTGCGCGACTGGTGCTATGACCGTATCGCGCTGAATCGCTACCGCCTTTTCGGACGCTATGACGTCTGCCTGCTGCCGTCCCCCGATCATGAGGGACGCTTCCTGAATGCCGAACGCTGAGCTGTGTCGATTCGCCGTGCTGACCCGCTGGGATTGGCGCGCGGGCGGCGGGCGGAAGCTCCGGTGCGAGGCGGACCATCCCCTGGCCTGGCTGACTGAGTCCCTTGATGGCAACTTTCCTTTCTTCACGGCAACGTAACGCGCTGCGCATGGCTGCGCGCTTCGTCGCGCCCTATCGCTGGCGGGTGATGGGGGCCTTGCTGGCGCTGCTGTTCACTGCCGCCATTACCCTGTCCATGGGGCAAGGCATCCGCTTGCTGGTGGACCAGGGACTGGCTACCCAGTCCGAAGCGTCGCTGCGGCAGTCGATCATGTTGTTCTTCGGCCTGGTGCTGGCCCTGGCGCTGGGTACCTTCACCCGCTTCTACCTGGTCTCGTGGATTGGCGAGCGCTTCGTGGCGGACATCCGCAAGCGCGTGTTCGACCACCTGATCCAGCTGCATCCGGGCTTCTACGAAAGCAATCGCGCGTCGGAAATCCAGTCCAGGCTCACCGCCGATACCACCTTGCTGCAATCGGTGATCGGCTCGTCGCTGTCCATGGCACTGCGCAACGGCATCCTGCTGGTGGGCGGCATCGGCCTGCTGTTCGTCACCAACCCGAAACTGACCGGCATCGTCCTGCTGGCGCTGCCGCTGGTGCTGGCGCCCATCCTCCTCTTCGGGCGGCGGGTGCGGCGTCTCTCGCGGCAGAGCCAGGACCGTATCGCCGACGTCGGCAGCTACATCGGGGAAACCCTGGGGCAGATCAAGACGGTGCAGGCCTACAACCACCAGGCGCAGGATCGCCAGCGTTTTGCCAGCACCGTGGAAGGGGCCTTCGACACTGCACGCCGGCGCATCACCCAGCGCGCCTGGCTGATCAGCCTGGTGATCCTGCTGGTGTTGGGCGCGGTGGGCGTGATGCTCTGGGTCGGCGGTATGGATGTGATCGCCGGGCGCATATCGCCCGGCGACCTGGCGGCCTTCGTCTTTTACAGCCTGATCGTGGGGGCGGCCTTCGGCGCCATCAGCGAGGTGATCGGCGAGCTGCAGAGCGCCGCTGGCGCCGCAGAGCGAATCGCCGAACTGCTGCAGGCGAGAAACGACATCCATGCTCCCGAGCAGGGGCGGGTGTCGCTGCCGGAGCGGGTCAGCGGCAAGATCGAGATGGAGGCAGTGCGCTTCGCCTATCCCGGTCGACCGGAAGTGAATGCGCTGGACGGCGTCAGCCTGGAGGTTCGCCCCGGCGAAACGCTGGCGTTGGTCGGACCTTCCGGTGCGGGCAAGTCGACGGTCTTCGAGCTGTTGCTGCGCTTCTTCGATCCCCAGGAGGGCAGCATCCGCGTGGAGGGCGTGGAACTGAGGCAGCTGGAACCTGCCGACCTGCGCCGCTGCTTTGCGCTGGTGTCGCAGAGTCCTGCACTGTTCTACGGCAGCGTCGAGGACAACATCCGCTACGGTCGTCCCGAGGCCACTGACGCCGAGATCGAAGCGGCCGCGCGCGCCGCCCATGCCCACGAGTTCATCAGCCGTCTGCCCCAGGGTTACCAGACCCATCTGGGGGAGGGGGGCATCGGTCTCTCGGGCGGCCAGCGTCAACGCCTGGCCATCGCGCGCGCCCTGCTGGTGGACGCGCCTATTCTGCTGCTGGACGAAGCGACCAGTGCACTGGATGCGGAGAGCGAGCACCTGATCCAGCAGGCTCTGCCGGCACTGATGAGCGGACGTACGACGCTGGTGATCGCCCACCGCCTGGCCACGGTGCAGAACGCCGACCGCATCGCGGTGATGGAACGGGGCAGGGTGGTTGCAATCGGTCGTCACGCGCAGCTGGTGACCAGCAGTCCGCTGTATGCGCGGCTGGCGGAGCTGCAATTCGCCACTCGGGAGGGAGACGAAGTGGAGTAGCGGGCGTCGATATTGCGGGCAAGAAAAAGGGGATGCCAATGGCATCCCCTTCTTCATTCAGGACAGGCTTCAGACGACTGGTTTGGTCTCGTCCTTGGCTTCATCCTTCTCTTCTTCTTTCTCTTCTTCCTCAGCCTTGGTCTCGGCTTCGGCCGGCGCCTGGGCTTCGGTCGCTTCTGTTGCTACTTGCTCGGGCTGTTCGGCCGGAGCTTCCACAGCTTGTTCAACGGCTTCCTCGACCTTCTGCTCGGCAGTGACCACGTCCTCTTCCACACCAGCGATGGCGTGGGCGACAACGGACGCCGGCTCGGCGGCGGCTACGGCTTCAACGGCCTGGGCAGCCGCTGCTTCGGCTTCCTTGGCCAGACGCTCGGCCTCGCGCTGACGACGACGCACTTCACGCGGGTCGTTGGGGGCGCGGCCGGTGCTGGACGGCGCTTGAACGGCCGGCTGGACCTGGGGTGCAGCAACCGGAGCTTCCTCGGCAGGAGCTGCGGCAGGCGCTTCTGCCACGGCTTCGGCGGGGGCAGTTTCAACAACCGGAGCTTCCACCGCGGCCGGGGCCTCTTCTACCGCCGGAGCCTGTTCGGCAACCGGGGCAGCTTCAACGGTTTCGGCTATCACAACTTCTGCGGCCGGCGCTTCAACGACGGCTTCGGCAACCGGGGCTTCCGCCTGGGCTGGAGCTTCAGCGGCGGCTTCGGCAACCACTTCAGCGGTAACCACAGCGGCAGCGGCCACGGTAGCGGCCTGGACGGCGTCGGCAGGAGCGGCCTGTTCGGCACCTTCCTCATCCGCGCCCAGCTCTTCGCCATTGGCTTCGCGCTGACGCTCGCGACGGTTGCTGCGACGACGCTGGCCACGGGAACGGCGACGGGGACGCTCGCCATCGGCGCCTTCCTGATCGTCGTCCTGCAACAGCTCTTCGTTGTTCAGCAGTTCTTCGTCGACTACCTCGGCCTGGGCGGCTTCGGCACGCGGCTGGCGCTCCTCGCGGGGCTGACGCTCTTCACGCGGCTGGCGTTCTTCGCGGGCCGGACGCTCAGCGCGCTCGCCACGCTCGCGACGGCCTTCCTGACCTTCGCGGGCTTCACGCGGCTGACGCTCTTCGCGGGGTTGACGCTCTTCGCGAGGCTGGCGCTCTTCACGCGGTTGACGTTCTTCACGTGGCTCGCGGGGCTGACGCTCTTCGCGCGGCTGGCGTTCTTCGCGGGCCGGACGCTCGCTGCGATCACCACGTTCGCCGCGTTCGCGACGACCTTCCTGGCCTTCACGGGCTTCGCGCGGCTGGCGTTCTTCACGTGGCTTGCGATCTTCCTCGCGACGGCCTTCACGACCTTCGCGGCTATCACGACGGCGGTTCTGCTGGCGGCTGTTGCGGCGCTCGTCACCGCGCGGCTGGCGCTCGGTGGCAGGCTTCTCGGCTTCGACCTTGGGTTCTTCCTTGCCGGCGAACAGGCCCACGAGGGTCTTCACCAGGCCCTTGAACAGACTCGGCTCCGGAGCCGGTGCCGGCGGCGCCAGCGGGGCTGCCGGAGTCGGGGCCGGGGCAGGGCGCTCGGGGGATACGGTCTTCACCGCGGCTTCCTGGCGTACCAGGGTGCGGGTGGAGCTGACCGGCTGGGCTTCCTCGACCTCGGAGGGGGTCATTTCGTAGCTGGACTGGTTGCTCTGCACTTCCGGGCTGTCGTCGCGCAGGCGCTGGACTTCGAAATGCGGGGTTTCCAGATGGTCGTTCGGCAGGATGACGATGCGTGAACGGGTACGCAGCTCGATCTTGGTGATGCTGTTGCGCTTTTCGTTGAGCAGGAAGGCGGCAACCGGGATCGGCACCTGGGCACGTACTTCGGCGGTGCGGTCCTTGAGGGCTTCTTCCTCGATCAGGCGCAGGATCGCCAGCGACAGGGATTCGACGTCGCGGATGATGCCCTGGCCGTCGCAACGGGGGCAGACGATGCCGCTGGTCTCGCCCAGGGACGGACGCAGGCGCTGACGAGACATTTCCAGCAGGCCGAAGCGGGAGATACGGCCGATCTGCACGCGGGCGCGGTCGGCTTCCAGGGCTTCGCGGACTTTCTCTTCCACGGCGCGCTGGTTCTTGGCCGGGGTCATGTCGATGAAGTCGATGACGATCAGGCCGCCGATGTCACGCAGACGCAGCTGGCGGGCGATTTCCTCAGCCGCTTCCAGGTTGGTCTGCAGGGCGGTTTCTTCGATGTCGCCACCTTTGGTCGCACGCGCCGAGTTGATGTCGATGGACACCAGGGCTTCGGTCGGGTCGATCACGATGGAGCCGCCGGACGGCAGCTTCACTTCGCGCTGGAAGGCGGTTTCGATCTGGCTTTCTATCTGGAAGCGATTGAACAGCGGAACGCTGTCCTGGTAGAGCTTGATCTTGCTCTGGTACTGCGGCATCACCTGGCGAATGAAGCTGAGGGCTTCCTCGTGGGCTTCGACGCTGTCGACCAGCACTTCGCCGATGTCCTGGCGCAGGTAGTCGCGGATGGCGCGGATGATGACGTTGCTTTCCTGATAGATCAGGAAGGGCGCGCCGCGCTCGCCGGAGGCTTCCTTGATGGCGCTCCAGAGTTGCAGCAGGTAGTCCAGGTCCCACTGCAGCTCTTCGCTGGAGCGGCCGAGGCCGGCGGTGCGGACGATCAGACCCATGTCGGCCGGAGCGTTGAGGCCGTTCAGCGCTTCGCGCAGTTCGTTGCGCTCTTCGCCTTCGATGCGGCGGGAGATACCGCCGGCGCGGGGATTGTTCGGCATCAGCACCAGGTAACGACCGGCGAGGCTGATGAAGGTGGTCAGGGCTGCGCCCTTGTTGCCGCGCTCTTCTTTCTCGACCTGGACGATGACCTCCTGGCCTTCGCTGAGCACTTCCTTGATGTTGATGCGGCCTTCAGGGGATTTCTTGAAGTATTCGCGGGAGATTTCTTTCAGGGGCAGGAAGCCGTGGCGCTCGGCGCCGAAGTCGACGAAGGCTGCCTCGAGGCTGGGTTCGATGCGAGTGATTCGGCCTTTGTAGATGTTGGCCTTCTTCTGCTCGCGGGCACCCGATTCGATGTCCAGGTCATACAGGCGTTGGCCGTCGACCAGAGCAACACGCAACTCTTCGGGCTGAGTCGCGTTAATCAGCATTCTTTTCATGTGGTACCAATGGGTTTCCGGGCTACCGGAAACGGCGATTGGCGCACACGACTCTCGCGGTCGGTGTCAGGTGCGTGTCAGAGGTGGAGGGCCACCCCAGTGTCCAGCGAGGTCCGGCCAAAGGGGCCGGAATCGCGACTACGTCTCCTGCTTGCTGTGTCGTGACAGAAGCACTTGTTCAGGAGGAGGAATCAACGGTCGGTAGCGGACGAAATGAAGCGTCTTGAAACTACGCAGTCCGACGGTTATGCATCTCCACCCTACACTTATCCCTTGAAAATCGGGTGCCGCTCGCTGAATCCGTAGCGGGTTGCATTTACCGCAATCTCCCGTTGGAAGGGGCGATCACGCGTCATGGCTCAAGGCTTTGATTTCGGAAAATTCGCGGCCATTGCGGCGTATTTTCTGTCGGACGGCCTTACGTCCTGAATGGGTTGCAGCGGTTGGGGTGGCAAATATGGCGAACACCCGGAACCAGGCCGCTTTTGGCGGCGTTCGCGACTATAGCAGTAATCATTAAGTGCTTCAAATCCATAAAAAATTGTTATGATGCGCAGATGAATACTCCCGCCTCTCCAACCTCCGGCGTCCAGCTGCTTGAGGTTGCGCCGGAATATGCCGGCCAACGAATCGACAATTTCCTACGCACCCAGCTGAAAGGTGCGCCCAAGACATTGATTTATCGCATCCTTCGCAAGGGCGAGGTTCGTGTGAACAAGGGGCGCGTCAAGCCCGAATACAAACTCCAGGCGGGCGATGTGGTACGGGTTCCGCCGCTGCGCCTGTCTGAGCCGGATGAGCCGACGCCGGTTGCCCAGGGAATGCTGGAACGCCTGGAGGCCGCGATCGTCTACGAAGACAAGGCGCTGATCGTGCTGAACAAGCCGGCCGGCATCGCGGTTCACGGCGGCAGCGGCCTCAGTTTCGGCGTGATCGAGGCCTTTCGTCAGTTGCGCCCCGAAGCCAAGGACCTGGAACTGGTGCATCGCCTGGATCGCGACACCTCCGGTCTGCTGATGATCGCCAAGAAGCGCAGCATGTTGCGTCACCTTCACGAGGCGCTGCGTGGCGATGGTGTCGACAAGCGTTATCTCGCACTCGTGCGTGGTAGCTGGCCGACCTCGAAGAAGAAGGTCAGTGCGCCATTGCTGAAGAACAACCTGCGCTCGGGCGAGCGGATGGTCGAGGTTAACCCCGAGGGCAAGGAGGCGCTGACCGAGTTCCGCGTCGTGCGTCGTTTCGGTGAGTTCGCCACGCTGGTGGAAGCCAGCCCGATCACTGGACGTACCCACCAGATTCGCGTGCACGCCAAGCATGCCGGTCATTCCATTGCCGGTGACCCCAAGTACGGAGACGAGGATTTCACCCGCGAGATTCGCGAGCTGGGAGGCAAGCGCCTGTTCCTGCATGCGCATTCCCTGGCGATCAATCTTCCCGATGGCGGCCAGCTGGAGCTGGAAGCGCCGGTGGATGAGATGTGGCGGCAAACCCTGGAGCGTCTCGGTGCCTGATTACCAGCTGCTTATCTTTGACTGGGACGGCACGCTGGTCGACTCCATTGCCCGTATCGTCGAGTCCATGCGTGTGGCGGCTGACGTGTCCGGGCTACCGTGGCGCGACGATGCCGCAATCAAGGGCATCATCGGTCTCGGATTGCCGGAAGCCATCGCCACTCTTTATCCGGAGTTGGATGATTCGCTTCGTATCGACGCCTTCCGCAAGATTTATAGCGAGCACTACATTGCTCTGGAGCGTCAGCCTTCGCCGCTATTCGAGGGTGTGGCGGAGGCGCTGGAGGCGTTTCGCGAGGAGGGTTATCGTCTGGCGGTGGCCACCGGCAAGGGCCGTGGCGGCCTCGATCGGGTGCTGGCGGGGCATGGCTGGCTGGACTATTTCGACGTTACTCGCTGTGCCGACGAAACCGCGAGCAAGCCTGATCCGCGCATGTTGCAGGAGATCCTGGCGCATTGCGGGATGACGGCGGAGCAGGCTGTGATGGTGGGGGATTCGCCCTTCGACCTGCGCATGGCGCATCGGGCCGGCATGGATTGCGTGGCGGTGGGCTATGGCGCCCAGCCGCTTGCAGAGTTGCTCAAGGAGTCGCCGAAGTTGGCGATCGAGCGTTTCGAGGAGTTGCGACACTGGCTGGGCGGTAATCTGAGCCGGCAATCCCGAGAGGTGGAGATCTATGTCTGACGAATGGAAAGAACCGGCTGCCGACAAGACTGAAGAGAAGAGCTGGAAACTGCTTGAAAAGGCAGTCCTGGCGGGTGTTCAGGAGCAGCGGCGTGCCCGGCGCTGGGGGATTTTCTTCAAGCTTCTGACCTTCATTTATCTGTTCGTCGCGTTGGTGATGCTCTTGCCAGCCTTTGATCTGCAGAAAAGCGCGGCGCGCGGGCTGGAACATACTGCCCTGGTGGAAGTTCGCGGCATGATTGCCGATGAGGAGGCGGCCAGTGCCGATAACATCGTGACTGCTCTGCGCGCGGCCTTCGAGGATCCGAAGACCAAGGGCGTGGTGCTGCGCATCAATAGTCCGGGCGGCAGTCCGGTGCAGTCCGGTTACATCTACGACGAGATTCGCCGGTTGCGCGAGGTGCACAAGGACATCAAAGTCTACGCCGTGATCGCCGACCTGGGGGCGTCCGGTGCCTATTACATCGCCAGTGCGGCGGATGAGATCTATGCCGACAAGGCGAGTCTTGTCGGGTCCATCGGGGTCACTGCGGCGAGCTTTGGATTCGTCGATGCGATGAGCAAGCTGGGTGTCGAGCGTCGTGTCTATACCTCGGGCGAGCACAAGGCCTTCCTGGATCCGTTCCAGCCGCAGAAGCAGGAAGAAACCGAGTTCTGGCAAGGCGTCCTGAACACCACTCACCAACAGTTCATCGAAAGCGTGAAGAAGGGGCGCGGCGATCGGCTCAAGGTCGATGGCCATCCCGAGCTGTTCAGTGGCCTGGTCTGGTCTGGTGAGCAGGCGCTGGAGCTGGGGTTGGTGGACAAGCTTGGCAACACCAGCTTCGTTGCGCGCGAGGTCATCGGTGCAAAGGAGATCGTCGACTACACCGTCCAGGAGTCGCCTTTCGATCGCTTCTCGAAGAAGTTTGGCGCCAGCGTTGCCGAGCGGCTAGCGCTGTGGATGGGGTTCCAGGGGACGAGCCTGCGCTGAGGTGGGCGGTTGTCCCTGTGAAGCAAGCCCGGCCGTTGCCGGGCTTTCCTTTATTAGGAGTCAGGGAATCTGCACGCCTTCGGCGAGCAGCATATCGACCAGGCGAATCAGGGGCAGGCCGACCAGGCTGGTGGCGTCCGTGCCTTCGGTGGCGCGGAACAGGCTCACGCCAAGGCCTTCCGCCTTGAAGCTGCCGGCGCAGTCGTAGGGTTGTTCTGCTTCCAGGTAGCGGCAGATACGTGTCTCGTCCAGTTCGCGGAAGTGCACGGTGAATGGCACGCAATCGACCTGATGCTGTCCGGTCGCGCTGTTCAGTAGGGCGAGGCCGGTCAGGAAGCTGACGCTGGTGCCGCTCGCGGCCATCAGCTGGTCGCGGGCGCGCTCGAAGCCGTGAGGCTTGCCGAGGATCTGTTGGCCCAGTACGGCGACCTGGTCGGAGCCGATGATCAGGTGATCCGGGTGCCGGTCGGCGAGGGCGCGAGCCTTTTCCAGGGCGAGGCGGCGCACCAGTTGTTCGGCAGATTCTTCAGGTTTGCGGCTTTCGTCGATGGCCGGAGCGCACCAGGTGAAGGGGAGGCGCAGGCGTTCGAGCAGTTCGCGGCGATAGGGGGAGCTGGATGCGAGCACCAGGGGCAGCATTGGCGATCTCCGGACATGTGGGGTGGGCGATTCTATAGACGCGCTCCGACTGCGGACAATGCGGAAATTCCTTTGACAGGGGAGGGGGGCGTCCCTAGAATGTCGCGCCTATGTTGAATGGGCCGATTCCACCTCATGTAGATCCGCGCAAGTTGGCGGACCGCGAAGTCACTCTAGAGGGTGAGATCGCGCTCGCCAGCCTGGAGCGACTCTGCGATCCCCTTGCGGACAATGCAGGCAGCATTCATGCGCGCCTGGAGTTTGGCCGCGATGAGCGTCGTACTGTGGTCATCCACAGTCGGATCGATGTTGAGGTCAAGATGGTTTGCCAGCGTTGTCTAGAGCTGGTCGCCCTGAACATCCACAGCGAATGCGATTACGCCGTGGTGAGGGAAGGGGCTGACAGTCAGTCGCTGCCGAAGGGCTATGACGTGCTGGAAGTGGGAGAAGATCCCTTGGATCTGATGACTCTGGTCGAGGATGAGCTGTTGCTCGCCCTCCCCATAGTTCCGGCCCATGACCCTGAAGATTGCCAGCAGCCGGCGGGTCTCGATGAGCCCGAGCCGAGCGAGGACGAGGTTTCGCGGTCCAACCCGTTCAGCGTACTGGCGCAGTTAAAGCGTGACCCAAACGTTTAGGAGTTAATTGATTATGGCTGTTCAGCAGAACAAAAAATCCCGCTCGGCACGCGACATGCGTCGTTCCCACGACGCCCTCGAAGCCAATGCACTGTCCGTAGAGAAGAGCACTGGTGAAGTTCACCTGCGCCACCATGTTTCTCCGGACGGCTTCTACCGCGGTCGCAAAGTGGTCGACAAGGGCGCTGCCGAGTAATCCTTGGCTGCCTCGATCATCGCGATTGATGCAATGGGCGGGGACTACGGTCCCCGCTGCATTGTTCCAGCCAGCGTCGCCTGTCTGGCTGAATTCCCCTCGCTTCACCTGGTCCTTGTCGGCCAAGCTCCCCTCCTCGAAGAACTCGTCGCCCGCATTCCAGTGATCGATCGCCAGCGCCTGCAAATCGAGCATGCCGGCGAAGTGATCGCCATGGACGAGCGCCCGGCGCAAGCCTTGCGTGGCAAGCCGGATTCCTCGATGCGCGTCGCGCTCGATCTGGTGCGCAACGGTCGCGCCCAGGCCTGCGTCAGTGCCGGCAACACCGGTGCCTTGATGGCGCTTTCCCGCTATGTCCTGAAGACCTTGCCCGGCATCGATCGTCCGGCGATGGTCAGTGCCATTCCCACCGCTCGTGGCTACTGCCACCTGCTGGATCTGGGGGCCAACGTCGATTGCAGTGCCGAGCATCTCTATCAGTTCGCAGTGATGGGGGCGGTTGCCGCCGAGGCCATGGGCACTGCTCGTCCGCGGGTTGCGCTGCTGAATGTCGGCACCGAGGACATCAAGGGCAATCAGCAGGTCAAGTTGGCGGCGAGCCTGTTGCAGCGGGCCGAAGGCCTCAACTACATCGGCTATGTCGAGGGTGATGGCCTGTACCGCGGTGATGCGGATGTGGTGGTGTGCGACGGTTTCGTCGGCAACATCCTTCTGAAGTCCAGCGAGGGGTTGGCTTCGATGATTTCCTCGCGCATGGAGGCCTTGTTCAACGAGAACCTCGGTTCGCGAATAGTGGGTGCGCTGGCGCTGCCGCTGCTGCGTCGCCTGCGTACCGACCTGACGCCTGCGCGCCATAATGGCGCCAGCTTCCTCGGGTTGCAGGGCATCGTCATCAAGAGCCATGGTTCCGCCGGCTCGGATGGTTTCCAGAGTGCCATTCGTCGCGCGCTGATCGAGGTTCGCGAGAATCTGCCGCAGCGTCTTCACGGCCGTCTGGAGCATCTGTTGCTGTAGGATGTGACCATTACCGGCAGCCTGTCATCCAACTGTCAGTTTCCTGCGCTTGGCTACGCCTGGCGTCAATCTCCCTATACCGCCAGATAAGGGACCTCACTCAATGTCCGCATCCCTCGCTTTCGTTTTTCCCGGTCAGGGTTCCCAGTCTCTGGGCATGCTGGCCGAGCAGGGGGGCCAGCACAAGCTGGTCCTGGATACCTTCGCCGAAGCTTCCGAGGCGCTCGGTTATGACCTCTGGGCGCTGACCCAGCAAGGTCCGGAAGAACAGCTCAATCAGACCGACAAGACCCAGCCCGCCATTCTCACCGCCTCCATCGCTCTGTGGCGTCTGTGGCTAGCTGAAGGTGGCGCGCGTCCGGCCTATGTCGCAGGTCACAGCCTGGGCGAATACTCGGCCCTGGTCGCCGCCGGCAGCCTGGGCTTCACCGATGCGGTGAAGCTGGTCGAACTCCGTGGCCAGCTGATGCAGCAGGCCGTACCGGCAGGGCAGGGCGGCATGGCGGCCATTCTCGGTCTTGAAGACGCCGATGTACTGGCGGCCTGCGCCGAAGCGGCCGAGGGCGAAGTGGTCAGTGCCGTGAACTTCAACGCGCCTGGCCAGGTTGTGATCGCCGGTGCCGCTGCCGCGGTCGGGCGTGCCATCGAGGCTTGCAAGGCCCGTGGCGCCAAGCGCGCCATGCCGCTGCCGGTGAGTGTTCCGTCCCATTGCGCGCTGATGAAGCCTGCCGCCGAACGCTTCGCCGAATCGGTCGAAGCCCTGGCCTGGCAGTCTCCGCAGATTCCGCTGGTGCAGAACGTCAGTGCTGCTGTGGTGGCTGATCTCGCCGAGCTCAAGCGCGACCTGCTGGCCCAGCTGTACAGCCCGGTTCGCTGGGTCGAGTCGATGGTGAGCCTGTCCGAGCGTGGCGTGACCGACCTGGTCGAGTGCGGCCCGGGCAAGGTGCTGTCCGGCCTGAACAAGCGCTGCGTGAAGGGTGTCAACACCCACAACCTGGATACCCCTGATGCTTTCGCGGCCGCCCGTGCTGCGCTGGCCTGAACAAGGAGAAGACCTATGAGTCTGCAAGGTAAGGTGGCATTGGTCACCGGTGCGAGCCGTGGCATTGGCCAGGCTATCGCCCTCGAACTGGGCCGTCAGGGCGCCGTGGTAATCGGCACTGCGACCTCCGCTTCCGGCGCCGAGAGCATCGCCGAGTTCCTCAAGAACAACGGCATCGAAGGTGCCGGCCTGGTACTGGACGTCAGCAATGATGAGTCGGTCGCCAGCACCCTGGAACACATCCAGCAGCATCTGGGCCAGCCGCTGATCCTGGTGAACAACGCCGGTATCACTCGCGACAACCTCATGCTGCGCATGAAAGACGACGAATGGTTCGACGTCATCAACACCAACCTCAACAGCCTGTACCGCCTGTCCAAGGCCGTCCTGCGTGGCATGACCAAAGCTCGTTGGGGTCGCATCATCAACATCGGTTCGGTGGTGGGTGCCATGGGTAACGCCGGTCAGACCAACTACGCCGCAGCCAAGGCCGGTCTTGAAGGCTTCAGCCGCGCCCTGGCGCGTGAAGTCGGCTCCCGCGCCATCACCGTCAACGCTGTGGCTCCGGGTTTCATCGACACCGACATGACCCGCGAACTGCCGGAAGCCCAGCGCGATGCGCTGCTGACCCAGATTCCGCTGGGTCGTCTGGGCCAGGCCGAAGAGATCGCCAAGGTAGTGGGATTCCTCGCTTCCGACGGCGCTGCCTACGTTACCGGGGCTACCATTCCGGTGAACGGCGGCATGTACATGAGCTGAATGTGACGAATCCCTTCGGGGAGTTGTCATATGCGCTGTCTAGAATTCGTTATAAGAGTGCAGTCGGGTTATAGACATTTTGTTGCGGCGATCCTGAAAGGGTTCAGGCGTTCAGCTTGAAATGCGGAAAACCCTTTCTATACACTGCAGCCCCAGCTGCACGGACTTTTCCATAGGAGTGAAAACAAGGTATGAGCACCATCGAAGAACGCGTCAAGAAAATCGTCGCCGAGCAACTGGGCGTCAAAGAAGACGAAGTCACTAACAGCGCTTCCTTCGTTGAAGACCTGGGCGCCGACTCCCTTGACACCGTTGAGCTGGTGATGGCTCTGGAAGAGGAATTCGAGACCGAAATCCCGGACGAGCAAGCCGAGAAGATCACCACCGTTCAGGAAGCCATCGACTACATCAACGCTCACGCGCAGTAATGTAGTCGTCGGTTAGCCGACGCGGACAAGCCGCACGACCCGACCGGGCGTGCGGCTTTTCTTTAGCCGATTGCTGAAAAACCACGGATTGCGCGTTACCTGCCGGGCTTTTCAACAGTCTGTTAATTCGAATCAACCGCCGTGTAGAGATTGAAGAAGGAGATCGCTGTGTCGCGTAGACGCGTCGTGGTCACTGGCCTTGGCATGCTGTCGCCTCTGGGTACCGATGTATCGAGCAGTTGGCAGGGAATTCTGGCTGGCCGTAGTGGCATTGGCCCGATCGAGCATATGGACCTGTCCGCCTATTCCACCCGTTTCGGTGGTTCGGTGAAGGGGTTCAACGTCGAGGAATATCTGTCGGCCAAGGAAGCGCGCAAGCTTGACCTGTTCATCCAGTACGGCCTTGCGGCGAGCTTCCAGGCCGTTCGCGACTCCGGCCTCGAAGTCACCGATGCCAATCGCGAGCGCATCGGTGTGGCCATGGGCTCCGGCATCGGTGGCCTGACCAACATCGAGAACAACTGCAAATCCCTGCACGAGCAGGGGCCGCGCCGGATCTCGCCGTTCTTCGTTCCGGGCTCGATCATCAACATGGTGTCCGGCTTCCTGTCGATCCATCTGGGTATCCAGGGGCCGAACTACGCCATCGCCACCGCATGCACCACCGGTACCCATTGCATCGGCATGGCGGCACGCAACATCGCCTATGGCGAAGCGGACGTCATGGTCGCCGGTGGTTCCGAAATGGCCGCTTGCGGCCTGGGACTGGGCGGTTTCGGCGCAGCCCGTGCGCTGTCGACCCGCAACGACGATCCGACCCGTGCCAGCCGTCCGTGGGACAAGGGGCGTGATGGTTTCGTGCTGTCCGACGGCGCCGGTGCCCTAGTGCTGGAAGAGCTGGAACACGCCAAGGCGCGTGGCGCGACCATCTATGCCGAGCTGATCGGTTTCGGCATGAGTGGCGATGCCTACCACATGACTTCGCCGCCGGACGATGGCGCCGGTGCGGCCCGCTGCATGCGCAATGCCCTGCGCGATGCCGGCCTGAATGCCGACCAGGTGCAATACGTCAACGCTCACGGAACCTCCACTCCGGCCGGCGACTTGGCTGAAGCCATGGCACTGAAGTCGGTGTTCGGCGATCAGGCCTACAAGTTCGCGGTCAGTTCGACCAAATCCATGACCGGCCACCTGCTGGGTGCGGCGGGCGCGGTGGAGGCGATCTTCAGTGTGCTGGCCCTGCGCGACCAGGTGGCACCGCCGACCATCAACCTGGAGGAGCCGGACGACGGCTGCGACCTCGACTTCGTGCCCCACGAAGCGCGTTCCATGCCCATCGATGTCGTGCTGTCCAACTCCTTCGGCTTCGGCGGCACCAACGGCTCCCTGGTATTCCGTCGGTTCGTGGGCTGATGCCGAGCTGGGTCGACGGTCACCCGGCCGAGTCGCTTTCCATCAAGGATCGCGGCCTGGCCTACGGCGATGGGCTTTTCGAGACCATCGCCGTGCGTGCCGGACAGCCCCCGCTGCTCGAATATCACATGGTGCGTCTGGCAGAAGGTTGCCGGCGCCTTGGTATCCCGCTGGATCTCCAACTGATGCGCACCGAGTTGCTGGCCTTTGCGGCTGGGCTGGGGGAGGGTGTCGCCAAGTTGATGATCACCCGCGGCGAAGGCTTGCGCGGCTATGCGCCACCGCCTGTCGCGTTGCCTCGGCGCATCCTGCAAAGCAGCCCGTTCCCGGCCTATCCGGAAGCTAATGGAGAACAGGGCGTGCAGCTCTTTCCCTGCGCGACTCGTCTTGCCGAGCAGCCCCTGCTTGCCGGTCTCAAGCATTTGAATCGCCTGGAGCAGGTGCTGGCCCGGAGTGAGTGGCAGGGCGGCGAGTTCGCCGAGGGCCTGATGCGTGACCAGTCCGGTCGTGTGATCGAAGGTGTTTTCAGCAACCTGTTCATCGTGCAGGAAGGCGTGCTGGTCACCGCGGATCTTTCGCGTTGCGGCGTCGCGGGTGTGATGCGAGCAGCGCTGCTCGACAGCGCCAGGGCGAAAGGCCTGAAGGTCGAAGTGCGTGACATTTCCCTCGAGGAGTTTTTCCAGGCCGACGAGATATTCCTCTGCAACAGCCTCTTCGGCGTCTGGCCGGTGCGTTCTGTAACAGGCCATCACTGGCCGGTCGGGCCGCTGACCCGTAAACTTCAGGCCATCGCCCGCGATCTACTGGACATCTGATTCGTGATACGCAAATTCCTGCTGATGCTGGAGGCAGGCCTGCTTCTGGCCGGCTTGCTCGTCGCCTTTGCCGGCTGGCAGCAGAGCGTCACCCTCAAGCAACCCCTGAACATCTCCGCCGAAAGGATGCTGGAAGTGCCGGCCGGTGCCACACCGGGCGGCCTGCTCAAGCGTCTGGAGGAGGAGGGGGTGCTGAACAATGCCTTCTGGCTGCGCCAGTACTGGCGCTTCAACCTGACCAACGCATCCCTGCACAGCGGCGAATACCGCCTGACGCCAGGGATGAGTGCCGACGACCTGCTGGGGCTCTGGCAGCGCGGTGAAGTCGTGCAGTACAGCCTTACCCTGGTGGAGGGCTGGAACTTCCGCCAGGTGCGTGCAGCACTGGCCAGGCAGACCAAGCTGGAACAGACCCTGGCCAATGTCAGCGACGCCGAGCTGATGGCCCGTCTCGGTCGCCCGGGGGAGTACCCGGAAGGCCGCTTCTTCCCCGATACCTATCGTTTCGTGCGCGGCATGCGCGATATCGACCTGCTGAAACAGGCGCGGGACCGCCTCGATCAGGTCCTGGCCGAGGAGTGGGACAAGCGCGCGGATCGGCTGCCCTATAACGACCCCTATCAGGCACTGATCATGGCTTCCCTGGTGGAAAAGGAAACCGGCGTGCCGGCCGAACGCGGGCAGATTGCCGGCGTTTTTGTCCGGCGTCTCAATACCGGGATGCTGCTGCAAACCGACCCCACCGTCATCTATGGCCTGGGGGAGCGTTACAACGGCAACCTCACCCGCGACCACCTGCGCGAGCCGACGCCCTACAACACCTACGTCATCAGCGGTCTGCCGCCGACTCCGATTGCCCTTGCCGGTCGCGAGGCCATCCATGCCGCTCTGCATCCGGCCGAGGGCAGGAGCCTCTATTTCGTCGCCCGTGGCGATGGCAGCCATGTATTCTCCGAGACCCTGGGCGAGCACAACCAGGCCGTGCGCGACTTCCAGTTGAAGCGTCGCAACGGTTATCGCTCCAGCCCGGCCCCGCAATGAAAAAGGACACCCAGTGAGCGGTCTGTTCATCACCCTGGAAGGCCCGGAAGGTGCCGGTAAAAGCACCAATCGCGAATACCTCGCCGAGCGTCTGCGTAGTCACGGCATCGAGGTCGTGCTGACCCGCGAGCCGGGCGGTACGCCGCTGGCCGAGCGCATTCGCGAACTGCTGCTGACCCCCAGCGACGAAGCCATGGGCGTCGATACCGAACTGCTGCTGGTATTCGCCGCTCGCGCCCAGCACCTGGAGGCGGTGATCAAACCCGCGTTGGCTCGCGGCGCCGTGGTGCTCTGCGATCGCTTCACCGATGCCACCTACGCCTATCAGGGTGGTGGTCGTGGCTTGTCGGAGGCGCGCATCGCGCTACTGGAAAATTTCGTCCAGGGCGACCTTCGTCCCGACCTGACCCTGGTATTCGATCTGCCTGTGGAAGTCGGCCTGACCCGTGCGGCCGCTCGCGGTCGGCTGGATCGTTTCGAGCAGGAAAAGCGCAGCTTCTTCGAAGCCGTGCGCCAGACCTACCTGCAGCGCGCGCAGGCCGCCGCCGAGCGCTACAGGGTGATCGACGCCTCGCTGCCGCTGGCCGAAGTGCAGGCCAATCTCGACAAGTTGCTGCCTGAGTTACTGGAGCGTTGCCATGGCTGAGGCCTTTCCCTGGCAGGAAACGCTCTGGCAGCAGCTGGCGGGCCGCCCGCGGCACGCCCACGCCTATCTGCTGCATGGCCCTTCCGGCATTGGCAAGCGTGCCTTGGCCGAGCGCCTGATGGCGCGTCTGCTCTGCCACAGCCCGGCCGGGCTCGATGCCTGCGGCCAGTGCAAGGCGTGTCTGCTGCTGGCGGCAGGTACCCATCCAGATGCCTTCGTGCTGGAGCCGGAAGAGGTCGACAAGGCCATTCGCATCGATCAGGTGCGCGAGCTGGTTGAGTTCGTGGTGCAGACCGCGCAGCTCGGCGGGCGCAAGGTGGTGTTGCTGGAGCCAGCCGAGGCGATGAACATCAACGCTTCCAACGCCCTGCTCAAGAGCCTGGAAGAGCCCTCAGGCGACACCGTGCTGCTGTTGATCAGCCACCAGCCCAGCCGCCTCCTGCCCACCATCAAGAGCCGTTGCGTGCAACAGGCTTGCCCTCTGCCCAGCACCGCCCAGAGCCTGGCCTGGCTGGGAAGCGCCTTGCCGGACGCATCCCCCGAGGAGCTGCATGAATTGCTGGTACTGGCTGGCGGCTCCCCGCTGTCGGCGTTGCGCCTGGAAGGGCAGGGTGTGCGTGCCCAGCGCAGCGAAGTGGTGGAGGGCGTGAAGAAGCTGCTCAAGCAGCAGGTAGGCGCCAGCCAGTTGGCCGAGGGGTGGAATGCCGTGCCGTTGCCCCTGCTGTTCGACTGGTTCTGCGACTGGGCGCAGCTGATGCTGCGTTTCCAGCTCACCCGTGATGAGGCGGGGCTGGGGCTGAACGATATGCGCAAGGTGGTGCAGTACCTTGCGGAGAAGGCTCCGCAGCACAAGATCCTGGCCATGCAGGACTGGCTGCTGCTGCAGCGGCAGAAGGTCCTGAACAAGGCTAACCTCAACCGTGTATTGCTTCTCGAAGCGCTACTGGTGCAGTGGGCAAGCCTGCCCGGGCCGGGCTAGAATCGGTCGCTGAACCCGCTTTCCAGGAAAACCGCATGAGCCTGCCGCCGAATCTGGGCCCGCGTAACGGGATCCTGTCCTTGACCATCAAGGACAAGTCCGTGCTGTATGCCGCCTACATGCCGTTCATCAAGAACGGTGGCCTGTTCATTCCGACCAACAAGACCTACAAGCTGGGCGACGAAGTATTCATGCTGCTCAACCTGATGGATGAGCAGGAAAAGATCCCGGTCGCCGGCAAGGTGGTCTGGATTACGCCCAAGGGCGCCCAGGGCAACCGCGCAGCGGGTATCGGCGTCCAGTTCAACGATGGCGACAGCGGCGCGCGCAACAAGATCGAAACCTACCTCGCTGGCGCCCTCAAGTCCGACCGTCCCACCCATACGATGTAACCGGCCGTTGGGCTCCGGCTGCAAGCGGCAGGCTTGAAGCTGGCGCCTGCGCCTGGAGCCTTGAAGCATGCTGATCGACTCCCATTGCCACCTGGACCGCCTCGACCTGGCTGCCCATGATGGCTCCCTCGATGCCGCCCTCGATGCCGCCCGTGCTCGCGGTGTCAGCCAGTTCCTCTGCATCGGCGTGAGCGCCGACAACGCGGGGACGGTGAAATCTCTCGCCGAGCGTTACGACGACGTGCATTGCTCCGTCGGCGTTCACCCGCTGGACCTGCAGCCGGGCGAATCCCTGGCGCTGGACTGGCTGCTCGCCGAGCTGGAACACCCGCGTGTGGTGGCGATCGGCGAGACGGGCCTGGACTATCACTACGAGCCTGAAGCCGCCGAGCTCCAGCAGCAGGCATTCCGCCTGCACCTGGAGGCGGCGAAGGTGACCGGCAAGCCGGTCATCGTGCATACCCGGGAGGCCCGGGCCGACACCCTGGCTCTGCTGCGCGATGCGGTGCTGCCCCAGGCCGGAGTGCTGCACTGCTTCACCGAGGACTGGCAGATGGCCCGCGCCGCGCTCGACCTCGGTTACTACATTTCGCTCTCCGGCATCGTCACCTTCCGCAATGCCGATGCCCTGCGAGAAGTGGCCCGCCAGGTGCCGGCCGACCGTCTGCTGGTGGAAACCGATTCGCCTTATCTCGCCCCGGTGCCCTACCGTGGCAAGCCCAACCTGCCGCAGTACGTGCGTGAAGTGGCGGAGTTCCTCGCCGATTTGCGAGGCGTGTCGTACGAGGCTTTCGCCGAGCAGACCGGCGAGAACTACCTGCGCCTGTTTCCCCTCGCGCGGCGTGGCTGAAGCGCCCTCCCGAGGCGCTCGACAAAAGCCGCGCACAAAAAAAACCCGGGTTCTGGGGGATGAATCCGGGTCAAGACCATTAGGAGTAAAACAAAGGAACGCGATCCACGGTTCCTCGACTGGCTGGGCACTTGGGGGGAGATGCCGCGCGCCAGTAAGAAGAAGTATTGGCCATTATCCCCATGCGTCCAGATAGCCAGTGGCGATTCTTAAACCTATTTGGAATACAGTGGCCGCCGCTGAGTCCTCATGCGTCTGCCATCTGGCGTAGCAGCGCCAGCGTCTCGTCCAGTACGCGGAATTCGGTGTAGAAATGCGGCGAAAAGCGGATTCCGCCACCGCGCTGGGCGCAGACCACCTGCTCGGCGCGCAGGCGCTCGAACAGTGCTTGATTGTCCCATCCATCCAGGCGGAAATTGAGAATGCCGGCACGGCGCAGGGGATTCGGCGGGCTCAGCAGTTGCACGCCAGGAATCCGGGCCAGTCCGTCCTGCAGCCACTGCACGCGCTCGGCCAGGTCTTTCGCCACCTGTTCCATGCCGACTTCCTCCAGCAGGGACAGGCTTGCCTCCAGAGCCATGGCGCCCAGCATGTTGGGGCTGCCGCATTCGAAACGGCGCGCAGTGCGTGAGGGCTCCCAGTCGGGGCGTTCGTAATCTCCGGGGTGTTCCAGCATGTGCCAGCCGTACTCGTGGAGTTTCAGGTGCTGGCGCAGGTCGGCGCGGCAATAGAAGACCCCGAGGCCTTCCGGGCCCAGCAGCCACTTATGCCCATCGGCCATCGCGAAGTCGCAATCGATGGCCTGGACGTCGAAGGGCAGGGCACCCAGTTGCTGGATGGCGTCGACGCAGAAGAGGACCCCGCGCTTGAGGCACTCCTGGCCGAGGCGGTGCAGGTCCAGGCGCAGGCCAGTGGCATATTGCACAGCGCTGATGGACAACAGGCGGGTGCGCGGGCCAAGGGCGGCGATCAGGGCGCCTTCCGGGTCGGGGCCGTTGAGCGGCACCTGGAGGGCATCCACGCCGAAGCGTTCAAGCGCTTGCCAGACGACCCGGTTGGATGGGAATTCCTGGTCGCTGATGACGACTTGATCACCTGTGCTCCAATCCAGACCAAAGGCAACGAAAGACAGGGCTTCCGATGTATTCTTGACCAGCGCAAGATCGGCCGTGGTCGGAGCATTCAGTAGTCTGGCCAGGCGTTCGCGCAGACGACGCTCTACCATCAACCAGTCGGGATAATCCCTTGCACCGATGCGGCAGTTCTCTTCGGAGAAGCTCTGGACCGCGCGGGTCGCGCGTTTCGGCCAGGGCGCGACGGCGGCATGGTTGAGATAGCGGAGCCCGTCGGCCTGGGCAAACTCATCTTGCAATAAGCTCATAGTCGGATGATCCGTGCATTTTTACGCCAGATAGGCATAATACGCGGCTTGATTTTTGACCCCACAGTCCCTTTATGCAGAAAGAACCCCGTAAAGTCCGTGAGTTCCGCCGCCGCGAGCAGGAAATTCTCGACACCGCCCTGAAACTCTTCCTCGAAGAGGGCGAAGACAGCGTTACCGTCGAGATGATCGCCGACGCAGTGGGTATCGGCAAAGGCACCATCTACAAGCATTTCAAGTCGAAGGCGGAGATATATCTGCGCCTGATGCTCGACTACGAGCGTGACCTGAACGCGCTGTTCCATTCGGCGGATGTGGACCGTGACAAGGAGGCACTGTCGCGTGCCTACTTCGAGTTCCGCATGCGCGACCCGCAGCGTTACCGCCTGTTCGATCGCCTGGAAGAGAAGGTGGTGAAGAACAGCCAGGTCCCGGAGATGGTCGAGCAGCTGCACAAGATCCGCGCGTCCAACTTCGAGCGTCTCACCCAGCTGATCAAGGGGCGTATCGCCGAGGGCAAGCTGGAAGACGTGCCGCCATACTTCCATTACTGCGCTGCCTGGGCCCTGGTGCATGGCGCTGTCGCGCTTTACCACTCGCCGTTCTGGAGCAATGTGCTGGAGGATCAGGAAGGTTTCTTCCAGTTCCTCATGGATATTGGCGTGCGCATGGGTAACAAGCGCAAGCGCGAGGCCGAGTCGCCCGCCGGATGACGCATCCAGTGCACCTGTAACGCGGTCCCGGATATGTGCGATGCGGGTCGCAGGGATATACTCCGGTGTACCTCATGCCGGAGCGTCCCATGATCGTCGATCGCCAAGGCAGGCGCTTCCGCAACCTGCGAATCAGTCTTACCGCCGCCTGCAACTACGCCTGTACCTACTGCGTGCCAGACGGCAAGCGGCTGGTGGCGGCACAGGATGAACTCTCCGCCGAGGCCATGGTGCGTGGGGTGGCCTATCTCATCGAGGCCGCCGGCATAGAACGCCTGCGGATCACCGGTGGTGAGCCGTTGGTGAGTCCCAAGCTCGATCCTTTCCTTCGCGAGGTCAGCAAGCTCGGCCTCGATGACATCAGCATCACCAGCAATGGTCAGTTGCTCTCCCGCAGGTTGCCGCTGCTACTGGATTGCGGCATCCGTCGCCTGAATATTTCCCTCGATACCCTGAATGCCGACGAGTTCCGCAGCATCGCCCGTGGCGGCGATCTCGCCACGGTGCTCAAGGGGCTCGACGAGGCGAGGTCGGCCGGTCTCAAGATCAAGGTCAATATGGTGCCGCTGCGCGGCAAGAACCTCGACCAGGTCCTGCCGTTGCTGGACTACTGCCTGGAGCGTGGTTTCGAGCTGCGCTTCATCGAGCTGATGCGCATGGGCCACCTGGCTCGTGATCCCAATACATTCCACCAGCAGTTCGTGGGGCTGGAAGAGTTGCTGGCACTGATCCGCACCAGTCATGAGTTCGTCCAGGCCGACGCACCGCTGGATGCCACGGCCATCCGCTATCGCGTTCCGGGCGCAGGCTACTTCGGCGTAATCGCCAATGAGAGCGTGCCGTTCTGCCGGACCTGCTCGCGCCTGCGCCTGTCTTCCACGGGGTGGCTGCATGGCTGCCTATCCTCGAGCAATCGCCATTATGTCGGCGACCTGCTGGAGAAGCCCCGGCACGAAGCGCTGCCGGCATTGCAGCGGCTGCTGGTCAAGGCCCTGGCGGACAAACAGGACATCGCCTTTTCCGGCGGCGTCACTGTGATGAAGATCATCGGCGGTTGATGGCGCGGAAGCTGCATTGGTTCTCTATCCGCCGGTTTTTCGTCGCCGGCGCCTGGAGGACACACGATGCGTAGTTTGATTCTGTTGCTGGTGCTTCTCGGTCTTGCCGGCTGCATGAAGGTCAGCGACATGGCCGAAGGCACTCGCGAGCAACTGAGCGATGCCGGATTCCTGGACCACAGCGAAACCCGCCGCGCCAGCTCGTGGCGCCTGCAGCCCGACTCTTTCATCTTCATCGCCCAGGGCTACTTCGTACCGCCGGGTTCCGCCTACCCGCGACCCAATGTGGTGGCCGAGGAGGCGTTCAACGGCTTCGTCGAATACTTCCCCATGGTGCGCCGCGCCAAGGGGCCGGCCGGTCTGGAGGAGGCGATGGGCCAGGCTCGTGTGGTCGGTGCGCACTACCTGCTATATGCGCGCTTCGCCAGCGCCGATGATCGCATCGGGACCGTCGAGGAGTGGGAAGATCAGGAAGCGCTGGACCGTCTGGGTCGCGACCGTGGCGTGATCCAGTTGATGCTGATCGAAACCAATACCCGTTACCTGGTGGACTCCACGCGAATCCGCAATCGTGGCGGTTTTCTGACGTTCTACGATGCAAAGCCTGAAGACCTGATCGGGCCGCCGCTGGAAGAGTATGCTCGCAGTCTGATCGGATTGAGTCGTTGAGGAGAGTGAAATGAGCGATCCCGGCAAGGCCGGCGACCTGCTGGCGCAGATTCCCAAGGGCGACAAGCCCGGCGGTGCGCCCGTTCATTTGTGGAATCCGCCATTCTGCGGCGACATCGATATGCGCATCGCCCGGGACGGCACCTGGTTCTACCTGGGCACGCCGATTGGCCGCAAGCCCATGGTAAAGCTGTTTTCCAGTGTGATTCGCAAGGATGGCGCGGACTATTTCCTGGTCACACCCGTCGAGAAGGTGGGCATCCAGGTGGAGGATGCACCCTTCGTCGCCGTTCAACTGCAGGTCGAGGGAGCAGGGGAGGAGCAGCAGCTGCGCTTCGTCACCAATGTGGAGGACGAGGTAGTGGCGAGTGCGGCGCATCCGCTGCGAGTCGAGCTGGACCCGGAGACCCAGGAGCCCTCGCCCTATGTGCTGGTGCGCACCAATCTGGAAGCGCTGATCCATCGCAATGTCTTCTACCAGCTGGTGGAACTGGCAGTACCGCGTGAGATCGACGCCATAACCTGGCTTGGCGTGTGGAGCGGCGGGGAGTTCTTCCCGATCGGCCCGGTGCCCTGGTAGCCGGAAGGCGGACATGAAAAAGGCTCCCGAGGGAGCCTTTTTCGTGCCTGCATTACATGTTGGGGTAGTTCGGGCCGCCGGTGCCTTCCGGGGCTACCCAGGTGATGTTCTGGGCCGGGTCCTTGATGTCGCAGGTCTTGCAGTGCACGCAGTTCTGGGCGTTGATCTGGAAGCGCTTGGCGCCGTCGTCCTGGGTCACCACCTCATATACGCCAGCCGGGCAGTAGCGCTGCGCCGGTTCGTCGTACAGCGGCAGGTTTTTCGCGATCGGGATGCTCGCGTCGGCCAGCTTCAGGTGGCAGGGCTGTTCCTCTTCATGGTTGGTGTTGGAGAGGAATACCGAACTGAGCTTGTCGAAGCTGAGCTTGCCATCCGGCTTCGGATACTCGATGCGCCTGGACTCTGCGGCGGGCTTCAGACAGGCGTAGTCGGGCTTGTTGTCGTGCAGGGTGACCGGGATCTTGCCGCCGAACCAGTTCTGGTCGATGTAGTTGAACGCACCACCTACCAGTGCGCCGAACTTGTGGATCGCCGCGCCGAAGTTGCGGCTGCGGAACAGCTCGTCGTACAGCCAGCTGGACTTGAAGGCGTCGACGTAGCCGGTCAGCTCGTCACCGCCTTCCTTGCCGGCGGCCAGGGCGGCGGCCACGGCTTCGGCGGCCAGCATGCCGGACTTCATCGCGGTGTGGCTGCCTTTGATCTTGGCGAAGTTCAGGGTGCCCAGGTCGCAGCCGATCAGCGCGCCGCCGGGGAAGACCATCTTCGGCAGCGAGTTCAGGCCGCCCTTGCAGATGGCGCGGGCGCCGTAGGCGACGCGCTTGCCGCCTTCCAGGTACTGCTTGATCACCGGGTGGTGCTTGTAGCGCTGGAATTCGTCGAAGGGCGACAGGAAGGGGTTGCTATAAGACAGGTCGACGATCAGGCCGACGACCACCTGGTTGTTTTCCAGGTGATAGAGGAAGGAGCCGCCCGGGTTTTCGTCGTTCAGCGGCCAGCCGGCGGTGTGGACCACCAGGCCGGGCTGGTGCTTGGCCGGGTCGATGTCCCAGATTTCCTTGATGCCGATGCCGTAGTGCTGGGCGTCGGCTTCGGCGTCGAGCTTGTACTTCTTGATCAGCTGCTTGCCGATGTGGCCACGGCAGCCTTCGGCGAACAGGGTGTACTTGGCGCGCAGTTCCATGCCGGGGGTGTAGTAACCCTCTTTCGGGTTGCCTTCACGGTCCACGCCGAGGTCGCCGGTGATGATGCCGCGCACCACACCGTTTTCGTCGATCAGCGCTTCCTGGGCGGCGAAGCCCGGGTAGATCTCCACGCCCAGGCCTTCAGCCTGCTGGGCCAGCCAGCGGCAGAGATTGCCTAGGGAAATGATATAGTTGCCCTCGTTGTGCATGGTCTTGGGCACGAAGAGGCCGGGGACCTTGATCGCGGCGTCGGCATCCTTGAGCATATAGATGTCGTCGCGGGTGACCGGAGTGTTCAGCGGGGCGCCCAGGTCTTTCCAGTCAGGGAAGAGTTCGTTCAGGGCCCGCGGTTCGAATACGGCGCCGGAGAGAATGTGGGCGCCCACTTCGGAACCCTTCTCGACCACGCATACGCTGATCTCTTGACCAGCTTCCGCGGCCTTCTGCTTCAGTCGGCACGCGGCAGACAGGCCAGCAGGGCCAGCGCCGACGATGACGACGTCGAATTCCATGTATTCGCGTTCCACAGTCAATCTCCTCAAGGCTCTTCGATATTTTGTGTTGGAGGGCTAGGCTCGATCCCTGACCTGAGCCGGCGCATTATATCCAGAGCCTGTGGCGGGTCCAATACAAACGTTTGTTTGAATTTTGTGAAGCCCTGATAGGATAAGGCTCTGCGGCTTATCGCGGGGTATTTTGCTGTATTGACCGGAATAGGTGATCCGGTCAAGATACGGGCGGTTTTGCGCTCGCTGTCTGGGCTGAAAGTCGGTTCCGGCCGACCTGCATCACTGGCCAGGCTCGTCTTGGCGACATTCTTATTAACCGGAGAGTAACGAGGAATCCATGAAGGTTCTTGTAGCTGTCAAACGAGTGGTCGACTACAACGTCAAGGTCCGCGTCAAGGCGGACAACTCCGGCGTCGACCTTGCCAACGTGAAGATGTCGATGAACCCCTTCTGCGAAATTGCCGTGGAAGAAGCCGTCCGTCTGAAAGAGAAAGGCGTAGCGAGTGAAATCGTCGTCGTCACCATCGGCCCGAACACCGCTCAAGAGCAGCTGCGTACGGCCCTGGCCCTGGGCGCCGATCGCGCCATCCTGGTGGAAAGCAATGACGAGATGAACTCCTTGGCCGTGGCCAAGCTGCTGAAGGCCGTGGTCGAGAAGGAACAGCCGAAGCTGGTCATCCTCGGCAAGCAGGCCATCGACAGCGACAACAACCAGACCGGCCAGATGCTCGGCGCCCTCACCGGCTACGCCCAGGGCACCTTCGCCTCCAAGGTCGAGGTGGCAGGCGACAAGGTCAACGTCACCCGTGAAATCGACGGCGGTCTGCAGACCGTGGCGCTGAACCTGCCGGCGATCGTGACCACCGACCTGCGCCTGAACGAGCCGCGCTACGCGTCGCTGCCGAACATCATGAAAGCCAAGAAGAAGCCGCTGGACGTGGTGACTCCGGACGCCCTGGGTGTTTCCACCGCGTCCACCGTCAAGACCCTGAAAGTCGAAGCACCAGCCGCCCGCCAGGCTGGTATCAAGGTCAAGTCCGTGGCTGAACTGGTCGACAAACTGAAGAACGAAGCGAAGGTGATCTGAGATGGCTGTCCTGGTAATCGCTGAACACAACAACGGCGCGCTGGCAGCCGCCACACTCAACACCGTGACCGCCGCGCAGCAGATCGGTGGCGAGGTGGTCATCCTCGTGGCAGGGCAGGGCGTCGGTGCCGTGGCCGAAGCCGCTGCCAAGATCGCCGGCGTGTCCAAGGTGCTGGTAGCCGACAACGCCGCCTACGCGCATCAGCTGCCGGAAAACGTCGCGCCGCTGGTTGCGGAGCTGGGCAAGGGCTACAGCCACGTGCTGGCGCCTGCGACCACCAACGGCAAGAACTACCTGCCGCGCGTCGCTGCCCTGCTGGACGTCGACCAGATCTCCGAGATCATCGCCGTTGAAAGCGCCGACACCTTCAAGCGTCCGATCTACGCCGGTAACGCCATCGCCACCGTGCAGTCCTCGGCTGCGGTGAAGGTGATCACCGTGCGTACCACCGGTTTCGACGCCGCTGCCGCTGAAGGCGGCGCTGCTGCTATCGAGGCCGTCGGCACCGTCACCGACGCCGGCACCTCCGCCTTCGTCGGTGAAGAGCTGGCGAAGTCCGACCGTCCGGAACTGACCGCAGCCAAGATCGTCATCTCCGGCGGCCGTGGCATGCAGAACGGCGACAACTTCAAGCACCTCTACGCCCTGGCTGACAAGCTGGGCGCCGCCGTAGGCGCGTCCCGTGCCGCCGTCGACGCCGGCTTCGTGCCGAACGACATGCAGGTCGGCCAGACCGGCAAGATCGTCGCGCCGCAGCTGTACATCGCCGTGGGCATCTCCGGTGCCATCCAGCACTTGGCCGGCATGAAGGACTCCAAGGTCATCGTCGCGATCAACAAGGACGAAGAAGCCCCGATCTTCCAGGTGGCGGATTACGGCCTGGTGGCTGACCTGTTCGAAGCCGTACCGGAACTGGAAAAACTGCTGTAATAGCGTTTTCCCGCTTGCCGTACAGAAAACCCGCTCCTCGGAGCGGGTTTTTTTATTGTGTGCGCCAGGCATGGCGCGTAGCGCCGTGACTGGCGCTGTTCGGTTCACTGTGGTGGTGAACTGGACGACTTGGAGGTGGAAGTCCTCTGCACGCCCGGCAAGGGGAAGTGCTAGCGGAAGGC